>JBARUM010000106.1:0-6097 GCA_049645725.1 Maribacter sp. | reverse complement strand
CAATAAAAGAAAATGGTTTTTTCTGGGTCAATCCCTTCTTCACCAAAAAGAAAATCTCTTTGCGCGCGAGCAATTTTGATAGCGAAAGACTTAAAGTAAACGACAAACTAGGAAACCCTATCATGATAAGCACCATCTTGGTATGGCGGGTAACCAATACATATAAGGCTGCATTTGATGTGGACGATTACCAGAACTTTGTTCGGGTACAAACCGATGCCGCGGTTAGAAAATTGGCTAGTATGTACCCTTATGATAATTTTGCGGACGAAGGCCTTGATGAAGATATTACGCTGCGCTCCAGCCTAAATGAAGTCAGCGAAGCTTTGGAGAAAGAGGTACAGGAACGTTTGTCCATGGCAGGAATAGAAGTTTTAGAAGCAAGGATTGGATATTTGGCCTATGCCCAGGAAATAGCCAATGCTATGCTAAAAAGACAGCAAGCAACGGCGATAGTGGCTGCAAGGCATAAGATTGTAGAAGGTGCGGTTAGTATGGTTGAAATGGCTTTGGGCGAACTCAGTAAAAAAGAATTGGTAGATTTAGACGATGAACGTAAAGCCGCTATGGTCAGTAATTTAATGGTAGTATTATGTTCCGATAAGGATGTAGCCCCAATTGTAAATACAGGTACTTTAAATCATTAGGAAATTAGGTTTGAAAAATAGGGCATACATAGTTGAGTTCTTAGTAATCTATAATTGCAGATGAGTAAGAAAAAAGCATTTGCATTACGCGTAAATGAGGATATGCTAAAGGCTATAGAGAAATGGGCTGCAGATGAATTTCGTAGCACCAACGGACAGATTGAATGGATGTTGCTAAAGAGCCTAAAAGAGGCTAAACGTGAACCAAAAACAAAAAAAAACGAATGAGTTTGGGATTTTCTTAACGATGAAAAAGCTTAAATTTGAGAGCTAGCTAATTTTATCTTAAAATGACCCGAACTCAATGACTAAAACTTTAAGTGCACTTGCACTTTTTTTATTTTCTATTTACGCATACTGCCAGACCCCCAACAAATCATTTACGGTCAAACATACTTCCGATAGAATAATCGTGGATGGCGTTATTGATGAACCTATATGGGCCATTGCTGAAAGTGCAGGTGAATTTCAACAATATTTTCCTTCGGACGATGTTCCTGCCGAGTACCAAACCGATATAAGAATGGTTAAGGATGAAACAACTTTGTATATAGGCATGACAGTATACACACCTGGGGAAAATTATGTTATACCTTCTTTAGAACGGGATTTTCGTGCCGGCGGGAATGACAACATAAGCTTGCTCTTCGATACCTTCAATGATGGTACAAATGCATTTCTATTCGGTATTAACCCCTACGGAGTGCGAAGAGAGGCCCTGATTTCAAATGGTGGTTCAGATCTTAGGGGTTTTACAACTTCATGGGATGTCAAGTGGAAAGGTGACTCCAAGCGATATGAAGGGTATTACACGGCTGAAATGGCCATTCCACTGACCTCGTTTAAGTTCGTTGAAGGTGCTAGTAAATGGCGTTTTCAAAGCTATCGTTTTGACATGCAGAACAATGAGACCACTGTTTGGCAAAACATTCCCCAAAACCAGTTGGTGTTCAATTTAGCTTTTATGGGCGATATGTTTTTCGAAAAACCGTTGGGGCGATCTAGAACTCCTTTTGCCCTTGTTCCATATGTCAACGGCTTATCAAATCGAGATTTCGAAACCGATGAAGGAACCAATACTTTCAAGATAGGCGGCGATGCAAAAATTTCCATAGGAAACGGTATGAATTTGGACGTTACTGTAAATCCGGATTTTTCTAACGTAGAAGTAGATGATATTTTTACTAATCTCACCCGTTTTGAAATATCATTACCTGAGCGTCGGCAATTTTTCGTGGACAATAACGACCTTTTCGGAAGTTTTGGAGGAAGCCGCGACGCCAACCCATTTTTTTCGAGACGTATCGGTATCGCCACTGACAGTGCAGGGGTTTCAGTTGAAAATGGCATCATAGGCGGTATTCGACTGAGTGGAAAACTGAATGATGATTGGCGTTTAGGTTTTTTGAACCTTCAGACGGACAACGATGTCGAAAAGGAAATTGCCTCACAAAACACTATGATGATTGCCTTGCAGAGAAAGGTCTTCGCACGATCCAACATCAGCGCATTTTTTATAAACCGCCAATCTTTTGGCGATTATGATTTTTTAGAACGCGAAGATGACTATAACCGGGTCATGGGCATCGATTATAATTTAGCATCTGAGGATAATTCTTGGATAGGAAAATTCTATACCCACAAATCATTTCAACCCGATGATAATGAAGGTAACCTATCGGCCGGTTCGTTTTTGGGCTATAATTCAAGATATTGGAACGCTTTTTCAGATCTGGTCTATATTGATAATGATTTCACTTCTAAACTAGGTTTTATTCCCAGAACAGATATCGTGAAATGGACCAATTCGGTTTCGCGTCTTTTTTGGCCAAAAAGTGGCCCAATAAACAACCACGGTCTTGAAGTATTTCCGAGCCTCACCTGGAGACCCAGCCTTGATTATAAAAAAACGGATCATGAAATACAGGTCAATTATGGTTTCGAACTCAAAAACCTTACGCAATTCGGTTTCTCTTTCAACAATCAATTCATATTTCTAAATGATGACTTTGATCCAACACGAACCGAGGGAAGCATTCCCCTTCCCGGCAATGTTGGATACCACTTCAACTCTGTTGGTGCCACCTATCAATCAAATCAGGCTAAAGTATTCGCTTTTGAAGGGGAAACCTCCATTGGCAGATTTTTTAATGGCAATCGTTTATCCGTCGAAGCTGAAGCAACATTACGACTGCAGCCCAAAGTGCGGCTAAGTTTAAATGTAAATTATGACAAGATAGACTTACCGGATCCATTTCCAAGTGCTGAACTGTGGTTAGTTAGTCCACGTGTTGGTATTACCTTTAGCAAATCCATTTTCTGGTCCACGCTTTTTCAATATAGTAATCAGAGGGATAATCTTGGGATAAATTCTAGGTTACAATGGCGTTTTGCGCCTTTATCGGATCTATTTATTGTATATAATGACAATTATTCCGTAAACATAATTGAACCTAAATTTCGTTCTATTAATCTAAAGTTTACCTATTGGCTTAATATCTAAAAAAAAGTATTGGAATAGACAATCTATTAAGGTTTGTTTATCCAGTTAAACAATTAAACTTAATAACCAACCAAGAAAACTTGCCTATGACCAAATATGTATTTGTCTTCGTTTTCTTATTGCACACCAGTATACTCTTCTCTCAAAAAGAGCGTAAGGCCTTCATTGTAAAAGAAATAACTGAAACTATTATTGCTGATGGAGAGTTGAACGAGCCCGTTTGGGAAATGGCTGAAAGCGCCAATGAATTTTGGGAATACTTTCCATTAGATTCTATACAAGCACGAAAACAATCTCAAATAAAAATTCTTTACGACGACAAAAATTTATACTTAGGAATTAAGGCCTATTCAAGCGGCATAAATTATGCCACCCAGTCGTTACAACGTGATTTCAGAGGTAGTGGGAGCGATAGTTTTTCCCTAGTTTTCGATACCTTTAATGATGGTACCAATGCTTTTTTATTTGGAATAAATCCTTATGGTGTTTGCCGAGAAGGACTCATTGCAAACGGTGGTACCAGCCAAGATGACTTTAATCTCTCCTGGGACGTAAAGTGGAAAGGAGATGCTAAAATATATGATGATTATTTTACCGCCGAAATGACTATTCCGCTTACCTCCTTAAAATTTGAGGAAGGTGCCACCAAATGGCGGTTTAATAGTTATCGTATTGAAACCCAATCTAACGAGAGAAGTACTTGGACAAGAATTCCGCAAAATCAGCAGATATATAATCTTGCTTTTATGGGAGATATGGTATTTGAAAAACCCTTGGGCAAATCCAGAACGCCCTTGGCACTCATACCATACGTAAATGGTATTACGGCGCGAGACTTTGAAAGCGGAGAAAATCTCGATAACTTTAAGGTAGGCGCAGATGCTAAAATATCAATAGGGAATGGATTAAATCTTGACTTAACCTTAAACCCTGATTTCTCAACGGTAGAGGTAGATAATTTTATAACCAACCTTACCCGTTTTGAAATTGCGTTACCGGAGCGGCGACAATTCTTCATTGATAACAATGATCTTTTTGCAAGTTTTGGAAACGGTTTTGATTTTAGTCCTTTTTTCTCAAGACGTATAGGTATCGCTAGGGACACCGTTGGGAACACTATAGAAAACAATCTTATTGGAGGTGTGCGCCTTAGCGGTAAGATAACAAAAGATCTTCGCGTGGGGCTTTTAAATATTCAAACAGCGGAGGATTTGGAAAATAGAATTCCGTCTAACAATAACACGATGTTGGCATTACAACAGCGTGTCTTCTCAAGGTCTAACATCGGTATCTTCTTCATTAACAAACAATCATTCGAAACCTATGACTTTGTAGAACGCAAAGATGAATACAACCGAGTTTTAGGTGTGGACTATAATCTTGCCTCCAAAGATAATACCTGGAACGGATCATTTATCACCCACAAATCATTTCAACCTGACGACAGTGAGGGGAACTTTGCTTCAAGCGCCCTTATTCGTTACAATACAAGAAAATTCAATGTATTTGCCAAGGGTACTTTTATAGACGAAGATTTCCGTTCAGATTTAGGCTTTGTCCGCAGAACAGATCTTTTTAAGACGCTACTGAGTGCTGAACGGGTTTTTTGGCCAAAAAAAGGAATTGTCCAGAATCATTCCCTTCGGTATTTCACAAATATACGTTGGAGTCCTAGTAGAAATTTTCTAAATACCGATTATGACCTTCAAGGCAGTTACGAGGTGCAGTTTAACAATCAGTCCCAAGCACGGGTAGAATTTACCAATTCCTATACCTTTCTCTTTGATGATTTTGACCCTACCGGTACAGCAGGCGCTATACCATTACCCGAAAATGAAGACTATTATTATAATAACATAGAATTTGGATATCAGTCCGATCAGCGAAAACTATTTTCCTATAATGTGCGGTCGTCGGTAGGTCAGTTTTTCAACGGTAATCGATTCTCGCTAGAAGGTAGTATGGCCATGCGTTTTCAACCGAAGGCATTACTATCTATGACGTTCAATTATGACCAAATAGATTTACCGAATCCATTTCCGAGTGCCGCTATTTGGTTGATTAGCCCAAAAGTAGATATCACGTTCAGTAAGTCGGTTTTCTGGTCTACCTTGGTCCAATATAGCAACCAAAGGGATAACTTGGGTATTAATTCAAGATTACAATGGCGTTTTGCTCCTTTGTCAGATTTATTTTTTGTTTACAATGATAATTATTCGGTAAATATGCTTGCACCCAGGTTCCGTTCGATTAACCTAAAGTTGAGCTACTGGTTAAACATTTAACATGAAGCCTAAACTCTTATGTTCAGATTTAGATGGCACCCTGCTATCCTCCAAAAGTGATGTTTCGGATTTTACGATTTCACAGATAAACCAAATTAAAAAGGAGATACGGATCATCTTGGTCTCCGCGAGAATGCCAAGCGGCATGCGTTACCTCCAAAAAAGACTGGGAATAGAAGAACAACCCATTGTTTGCTATAATGGTGCCCTTATTTTAAACGGCAAAAAAGAAGTTAGTTCAACTACCGTTCCTCTTACCCTTGTTAATGAAATTTTTGAGAATTGTTCATACTTAAAAACAGATTTAGGTCTTTATTATAAGGATGAATGGTATGTTCCCAATAATTCTAAGCGCGTTGAAAAAGAAATAAATTATACTAGAACGAAGGCTATTTTTAGACCTACACAAGAAACCCTAGAAGATTGGGAAGCTAGGCAGATAGGCGCGCATAAAATAATGCTAATGGGGACCAAGGAAAGCTCCGATGTACTAATGCCAATTTTAGCTAAGCAGTTAGGAAAGAAAATTAATATTTACCGATCAAATGATACCCTTATAGAAGTGGCTCCAAAATCCGTTTCAAAACTTACCGCCATAAAACTACTTTTGAGCCCAGGGGATACTTTGGCAGATGTTATTGCATTTGGCGATAATTATAATG
>JBARUM010000105.1:0-2019 GCA_049645725.1 Maribacter sp. | reverse complement strand
CATGAAACAACTGGCTATATTATTGAACAAGGAGATCATAAAAAGGATATTGAAGTAGGAAAACTAGGTAAGGGCTATACCTATGAAATTGAGGAAGTACAACGTTGTATCTCCAATGGGGAATTAGAGAGTAACCTATGGAGTCACCAAAACACTATTGATCTTTGTAAGCTTTTAGACCTAGTAAGGAAAAAAGCAGGTATTAGCTTTCCTTTTGAATCATAAAACCTCATAAAATTTAGGTCAAAGTTTTTAAAATTCCCGATATTTGAAGTTACCACAAACCAAATAGAAAGACAAATGGGAATGAACAAGAATACGGTACTTGCCTGGGCAACTTTCATCATGATTTTCGTTGGCGTTGCCTTAATTGCTTTGGGCGCTTTTAGATATGATGATGTAGCAGGTTGGGGTTTTGCTTCAGTGGGAATTGGGTTTTTTGCCATTGCCTGGGTTTTTAACGCCCTGAAGGGAAGAGTATAGTTTTAAACTACAATCCGTCATATTTTGCTTAATACTTAACACTTAATTTTATGTCTGACGATAAGAAAGTCATTTTCTCCATGTCTGGAGTTACTAAAACCTACAAAAGTGCGAACACGCCTGTTCTAAAGAATATTTATTTAAGTTTCTTTTATGGGGCTAAAATTGGAATCCTTGGTTTAAACGGTTCTGGTAAATCCACACTGCTTAAGATTATTGCCGGGGTGGATAAAAATTTTCAAGGTGATGTTGTTTTTTCTCCGGGTTACAATGTGGGTTATTTAGAACAGGAACCGCAATTAGATGAAAACAAGACGGTATTGGAAGTTGTAAAGGAGGGCGTCGCCGAGACGGTTGCTATTCTTGATGAATACAACAAGATAAATGAAATGTTTGGTTTAGAAGAGGTTTATAGTGATGCCGACAAAATGCAGAAGCTAATGGATAAGCAAGCATTGTTACAAGATAAAATTGATGCCTCAAATGCCTGGGAGCTTGACACGAAGTTGGAGATTGCAATGGATGCGCTCCGCACCCCAGAATCCGATAAAAAGATAGCCGTACTTTCCGGTGGAGAAAAGAGACGTGTAGCACTATGTAGATTATTACTTCAGGAGCCTGAAATATTACTGTTGGATGAACCCACGAACCACTTAGATGCGGAATCTGTACATTGGCTGGAACACCATTTGGCGCAGTACAAAGGCACTGTCATTGCCGTTACGCATGATAGATATTTTCTAGATAATGTTGCGGGTTGGATTTTAGAACTGGATAGGGGAGAAGGTATTCCTTGGAAAGGGAATTACTCTTCTTGGTTGGATCAAAAGTCCAAGCGTTTGGCTCAGGAAAGTAAAACTGCATCCAAAAGACAGAAGACATTGGAGCGAGAGCTGGAATGGGTGCGTCAAGGAGCCAAGGGCAGACAGACCAAACAAAAAGCACGTCTCAAAAACTACGATAAGTTGATGAGTCAGGATCAAAAACAATTGGACGAAAAACTGGAGATCTATATCCCCAACGGACCTCGTCTAGGAACTAACGTAATTGAGGCTAAGGGTGTGAGTAAAGCCTTTGACGATAAGTTATTATACGAGGATTTAAACTTTAAACTTCCGCAGGCTGGAATAGTTGGGATTATTGGTCCAAATGGAGCAGGTAAGACTACCATATTTAGAATGATCATGGGTGAGGAAAACCCTGATAAAGGTGAGTTTGTTGTAGGGGATACCGCTAAAATTGCTTACGTAGACCAAAGCCATTCCAATATTGATTCTGAGAAAACCATTTGGCAGAATTTCAGTGATGAGCAAGAGCTGATTATGATGGGAGGCAGGCAAGTGAATTCTAGGGCTTATTTGAGTAGGTTCAATTTCTCTGGCAGTGAGCAAAACAAAAAAGTAAATATGCTTTCCGGGGGAGAGCGGAACCGATTGCATCTCGCGATGACGTTGAAAGAAGAGGGTAACGTATTACTTTTAGATGAACCTACCAACGATTTGGATGTAAATACCTTACGGGCTTTGGAAGAAGGAT
>JBARUM010000104.1:0-11220 GCA_049645725.1 Maribacter sp. | reverse complement strand
AAAAACGGAGAGACATGAATACTACGATAGAAGCACTCTTAAACGATCAGATAAAATATGAGGCCAATGCTTCCATGCACTACTTGGCAATGGCCTCTTGGGCAGATGCAAAAGGATATAATGGTATTGCGGAATTTTTCTACAAACAATCGGAAGAGGAGCGGGTTCATATGACAAAACTGGTAAAATTTGTGAATGAACGTAGTGGAAAGGTAATTGTACCAGCTTTGGAAAAACCAAAGGAAAATTTTGAATCGCTAAATGAATTATTTGCTGATTTCTTGAAGAGTGAAATGTTTGTGACGGAGCAAATTAATCATGTCATCTACGAATGTCTGAATAAGAAAGATTACAACGTGCATAATTTCATGCAATGGTACGTTACGGAACAATTGGAAGAGGAGGCCGTGGCTAGAACACTCTTGGATAAATTAAATATTATTGGTGATGATAAATCCGGGCACTATATGTTTGATAGGGATATTAATGCTATTGCAACATCCTTGGATGCAGAGGAATAATAGTTGAAAAAAGCCTAAAAGAATTCAAAAAGACTTCCATTTAGGAGTCTTTTTTTTTGTAGTTTTGTTATTATTTAGATTTAATAAAAATAATGAAAACAGCTTTTTTTATTACTCCCTGTATGGTAATCGCTTCAAATTGCGATGATTGTACCACTGCTGATAAAAAAAAGAAGTGCTGTAAGAAGTATAAAAAAAAAGGTAAAAGTAACTGCAAGCGTTGCCCTAAAATCTAATTGATTAATTCTCTTTATTTTAATATAATCTAAATAGATATTACTGTATATCAGCTATTTGTATTGTTTCTAACTAGTTTTGACCTTAATATTGCGATGTAATAAAAAGAAATGTTATGTCTATAAGATTAGGAAATAGTTGTATTAATTGTGAAAATTTAGTTGAAGGTAATACATGCAAGAAGCATGGAGTACAAGTAGGTAACAGTTATACCTGCGACAGTTTCGAAATGAAAGCTGCGTTAAAAACAGAACAGAACTGTGTCAGTTGTGTGCGGTTTGAAGCGAGTGATTGTGCTAATCCTCAAAAAGCCGCACCCGGAATGTCATGTAACCATTGGGCACCGCAGAACATTACGGCTTAATCTAGCCAACACATAAACACATAAGCAATTAAAGTAGGATCCCTTTGGGGTCCTATTTTAGTTTATAGAATATTCAATTGTTAAATCTTTAATTTTATTTAGATTTAATATAAATAAACTTGTCTATGTCTTTTTGCGTACTTAGATTTGTGCATCTATTTAAAACAAGTCTAAATAAACTTAATGTATCAAATGAAGAAAATTATAATTGTCCTAGCTCTTTTCGGAGGATTCATATTTACCTCTTGTGAATCTGATGATGGAGGCGAAGTGGATACCTGTTCCGATGGAATAATGAATGGAGATGAAACAGGCGTAGATTGTGGGGGTAGTTGTGCGCCTTGTGAAACCGTCATTGATAATCCTTCCACCTATGTATTTCTCAGAAACGGTGAGAACACAGTGGATTTTTCTGGTCAAACCACTAGATTAAGGATGGGAGATGAAATTGTTGACGCGCTACTTAACCCATCTATGACCGCCGATCAATTATTGGCTATGTATGCTCATATGGAAGGCGATATGAATTTTATCGATACAAATTTGAATGCTTCCAATAAGAATATGAGAAGCAAAACTGCCGCTTCTGTAGATTTCTTTTCTGTTAATGCTGCGGCTCAAGCATTGATTCGTAAGGATTTTGAGACTTGGATAACTGCTCAAGCGGAAGAAGTTTTTCCTAATTGGGGCGTTGCGGCATCTGCTGGTATTGCCGGTCAATTAGCAGATGGTTCTTCAACACGTTACGTAAATGGAAAAGGATTGGAATATGACCAATTATGGACAAAAGGCCTAATAGGTGCCCTTGCTACCGATCAGATATTAAATAATTATTTAAGTGTTGCAATTTTAGATGAGGCGGATAATATTGCGAACAATGACGCAGATACCCCTGCCGAGGGCAAGGCTTATACCAATATGGAGCATAAGTGGGATGAGGCTTACGGCTATGTTTATGGGTTGAACGCTGATGCTGCAAACCCAAATGCGGATTTAGGAGCGGATAGTTTCTTAAATAAATATATTGGTAGAGTTGAGGGCGATGATGATTTTGCCGGAATAGCAGATGAAATTTTTCAAGCTTTTAAACTGGGAAGAGCGGCTATTGTTGCAAAGGATTATGATGTAAGGGACGCACAGGCAGAATTAATACGCAAGAAAATTTCTGAGATAATAGGGATTCGTGCTGTTTATTATTTACAACAGGCAAAGGTATCATTGGAACAGGAAACCCCTGCATATGGCACTGCTTTTCATGATCTGTCTGAAGGTTACGGTTTTATCTATAGTTTGCAGTTTACGAGAAAATCAAGTTCTAATGAGCCATATTTCACCAAGACGGAAGTTGATGCCTTCTTAATAGATTTAATGGACGATGGTACCAATGGACTTTGGGATTTAGAAACAGCCACTTTGGATGCAATAGCTACAGCCATCGCGGCAAGATTTGATTTTACTTTAGCACAAGCATCAGAATAATTTTAAGTTGAGGTTTTGTTAATAAAAAAGTAACCTAATCTTTATATGGATCTCGTTACTTTTTTTATTTTTGTGTTTAATTAGAATAAATAAAAATAAGAATGAAAAGAATTTTTGGAATTTTATTTTTTCTGTGTCTAGTTTGGGCCTGTTCATCGGATAGTGAAGATGAAGAGCCTATAATAAACCCAGGGTTTGAGGTTACTTTTGAAAGGGATGCAATGCTGGTTAATTGGGCTGATAATATCATTATTCCCTCTTATGAGGCATTTTCTTCGGATATGGGTACTTTAAAAGCTTCTTTTGATGTTTTTAAAGCTGATGTAAGTGAAGCTAACCTAATTAGTTTACGAGCTTCTTGGCTAACGGCCTACAAAACATGGCAACGTGTTTCTATGTTTGAGATAGGTCCTGCGGAAACAGTGGGTCTGCGTTTAAATCTAAACATTTATCCAACGGACCCACAAAAAATTGACGCACACCTTTCATCAGGTACTTATGACCTTTCGCTATCCTCAAATAGAGATGCAAAAGGTTTTCCTGCACTGGATTATTTGATAAATGGATTGGAAACCACCGATGCGGCTATAGTAGCTAAATACAGTACTGAAGAAAAAGATGCCTTACTCACTTACATGGAAGCCGTTTTGGATGATATGACATCACTTTCTAGCGCTGTTCTTGCAGAATGGGAATCTGGTTATAGAGATACATTTGTAGCTAATGACGGTGCCTCCGCTACTGCATCGGTTGATCGTATGGTAAACGATTATATCTTTTATTATGAAAAATTTCTAAGGGCGGGTAAGATGGGTATTCCGTTAGGTGTTTTTTCTGGCGATACACTTCCAGGCAATGTTGAGGCCTTTTATGAAAAAGAAGTTTCTAATCAGTTATTTTTAGAGGGTCTAAATGCCGTTCAGGATTTTTTTAATGGAAAGCATTATGGTTCCAGTACCACAGGGGAAAGCTTAGCTTCTTATTTGGATATTCTAAATACGGTAAAGAATGAAGAAGATTTAGAAGCAATAATTAACAATCAGTTTAATACTGCTCGGACAATGATAAACGGTTTGTCTGCATTTCGTGCCGAAATCGAAAACAATACACCGCCAACCGCTATGCTATTGGCCTATGACGAGGTTCAAAAGGTAGTTCCCTTACTAAAGGTTGACATGGTTTCCGCAATGAGTATAAGTATAGATTTCGTAGATGCCGATGGGGATTAATGGTATCCATAATAAATAAGCATATAAAAGCTCCCGTAGAGGCCGCCCCATTGGCGGTCTTTCGTGTTTTATTCGGTTTGATGATGCTTTTTAGTATTATTAGGTTTTGGAGCTACGGATGGATTGATAAACTTTACATCCAGCCCAAGGTCTTTTTTTCCTTTTATGCTTTTGAGTGGGTGAAACCTATTGGCAATTATACCTATTTTATTTTTGCAATATGCGGATTATCCTCATTTCTTATCGCCATTGGATATCGCTATAAAATGGCGATTATCACTTTCTTTTTGAGTTTTACCTTTATTGAACTCATGGATAAAACTACATACTTAAACCACTATTATTTTATAAGTGTTCTCAGTTTTTTGATGATTTTTCTTCCCGCTCATGCTTACTTTTCAGTTGATGCGGTCAGGAACCGCAAAAAAGCCTTTCAATATATTCCGGCTTGGACCATAAATAGTATTAAGCTTCTGCTTGGAATAGTCTATTTCTATGCAGGGTTGGCGAAACTTAATTCTGATTGGTTGTTTAATGCTATGCCACTAAAAATTTGGCTTCCCTCTAAATTTAATATTCCTTTTATAGGGAATTTATTAAGTCAGGAATGGGTGCAATATACCTTTAGCTGGACCGGAGCTGCCTATGATTTGACTATTCCTTTTCTATTATTATATAAAAAGACGCGGCCTTTCGCATTTATTTTGGTAGTCATCTTTCATGTTTTAACGCGCGTGCTTTTTCCAATAGGAATGTTTCCGTACATCATGATTATTTCGACATTAATCTTTTTTGATGCTTCGCTTCACCATAAAATAATAAGGTTTTTGGCTCGTATTTTTAAGTTGAATACGGCTCGTTTTAATAATCAAAAGACGCTGACCGGAGTATCCATTAAAATGGAAAAAGTAAAATATGCCTTAATAGCATTATTCTTTGTAATACAGTTAACACTTCCGTTTAGATACCTTCTATATCCCGGAGAATTATTTTGGACAGAGGAAGGCTACCGGTTTTCATGGCGGGTAATGCTCATGGAAAAAACGGGATATGCCCAATTTAAAATTGTTAACGGTGAAACCGGTAGGTGGTTCTATGTGGATAATTCTGATTTCCTAACACCTTTTCAAGAAAAACAAATGGCGTTTCAACCAGATTTTATTTTAGAATATGCACATATGTTAAAAGGGCATTTTGAAAAGGATGGTCATAGAGCCGTAGAAGTTTATGCCGATTGCCATGTTAGCCTTAACGGTAGATTAAGCACAAGATATATCGACCCAAATATTGATTTAGCCCAAGAAAAAGAATCTTTTGTGCACAAAGATTGGATAATCCCATTTAAAGATGAAATTAAAGGAATTTAGTTGTCTGGCATTACTTTTTTTGACATTTCCTGTTTGGGGTCAACTAAGCATATCAGGAAATATTACTAATAAAGAGGGTAAGCCTATTCCAGATGTGGAAGTATATCTGAGGCAATTAGAACGTTTGGAGATGACCGATGCCAATGGCCGTTTTGAATTTGAGAATATTCCGGGTGGAAAGTACTCAATTGTAGTTTTTGCCTATGAGTACGAGGTCTTGGAGAGAGAACTGACTTTTGACAAAGCTTTTTCCATGGATATTCAGTTGCAAAGGCTCCAAGCAGAAAATCTTTCTGAGGTAGTATTAACACAAAAAAGGGAGCAAGTCTTTGCCCTAAAACAACTTAAAAAAGTGGAGGGAACGGCCATTTACGCTGGTAAAAAGAGTGAAGTGGTATTGCTTGACGGTATTACGGGGAACTTGGCCGCTAATAACTCTAGACAAATTTATAGTCAAGTGGTCGGACTTAATATTTATGATAATGGAGATGCGGGCCTACAGTTAAATATTGGGGGTAGGGGATTGGACCCTAACCGGACGGCTAATTTTAATACCCGTCAAAATGGCTATGATATAAGTGCCGATGTTTTAGGATATCCAGAGAGTTATTATACGCCACCCGCCGAAGCTTTGGAAGAAATTCAGGTAATAAGAGGTGCTGCTTCTTTACAGTATGGTACCCAATTTGGTGGCTTGGTGAATTTTAAGTTCAAAAAACCTAATCCTACTAAAAAAATAGAATGGATAAGTAGACAAACACTGGGCTCCTATAATTTAAAGACTAGTTTTAATAGTTTAAGTGGTACAGTAGGCAAGCTTAGTTATTATACCTATTTTAACTATAAGGGAGGAAATGGTTTCCGACCTAATTCCGAATTTAACAGTAGAAACTATTTTGGCTCTTTAGGTTATCAAATTTCTGATAAGACCAAATTATCGCTGGAAACTACTTTTTTGAATTACTTGGCCAAACAACCCGGTGGACTAACAGACGCACAATTTGTTGAAGACCCTACTTTTAGCAATAGAGATAGACACTGGTTTGATGTAGATTGGAAGTTATACTCTTTTCGCTTAGACCATCAGTTTTCCTCTAAAACGGACTTTAGTTTAAATATCTTCGGCTTAGATGCTTCCAGAAGTGCCCTAGGTTTTAGGACTAATCGTGTTTCCCAGCCAGATGACTTAGAAGAGCCAAGAGAATTATTAGTAGATAATTTTCAAAATTGGGGTGCAGAAGCGCGCGTACTTACCAGATATAAACTTGGAGTTACGGAATCTGCCTTATTGCTAGGCTCAAAAATCTATAAGACTGACAACAATCAAAGACAGGGCCCTGGAACAAACGCCTCAAATGCAGATTTTAATTTTGCCGATGACACCTTCCCCAATTATGAACGGCAATCACGGTTTGATTTTCCGAATTTCAATCTAGCTCTCTTTGGTGAAAACATTTTTAATATTACTTCAAAATTTACACTTACACCAGGATTTAGGTTGGAACATATTAAAACAGAAAGTATTGGTAGCTATAATAATATTGTTCTGGATTTAGCAGGTAACCCATTGTTGAACGAAGAGATTGAAGATAACAGAACTTTTGACCGAACTTTTTTGTTGTTGGGGCTTGGAGCTACCTATAAGATGAATTCCAACGTAGAGCTGTACGGTAATTTCTCACAAAATTATAGATCAGTTACTTTTAGTGATATAAGGGTGGTCAATCCTTCTTTTCAAATCGATGAAAATATTGGTGATGAAGACGGATTTACGGCGGACGTAGGTGCACGTGGCCGTATAAAGGATATTTTATCCTATGATGTAAGTGCTTTTGGGCTTTTGTATGATAACCGACTCGGAGAAGTTTTAAAAAGTGAGACAAGGACAAATGCCGCCGGAGAAGAAGTGGAGACGGGGCGAGTAGTTCGTTTCCGTGGTAATATAGGAACCGCTTTTATGTATGGTTTGGAAAGTTTTGCTAACTGGAGTCTAAAAGAAACTTTCTTTTCAATGAAGGAAAAGTTGAAGTTGAATTTTTTTACAAATTTAGCCCTGACCAATTCGGAATATTTATCTTCTGACGAAACCAATGTAGAAGGCAATAAAGTTGAGTTTATACCTGATGTAAACTTCAAAACTGGATTAAATTTTGGTTACGGAAATCTTTTGGGAAGTTTGCAGTACACCTATTTATCCAGGCAATTTACGGATGCTACGAATGCCCCGCAAGATATCAACGATAATCAGAGGGGCATAGAAGGGGAAATCCCTGCGTATGACATTTTGGACTTTTCGCTGGCATACAGTTATAAAAAATGGAAATTGGAAGCTGGTGTTAATAATGTATTGGATAATAGCTATTTCACAAGAAGGGCTACGGGGTATCCAGGACCGGGAATAATTCCATCGGAACCAAGGACTTTTTATACAACACTTCAATTTAAACTATAAAGTTGTTCAAAACTAATAACCAATAAAAATCACTACATTTGCACGCAATTAAATCCTTAATTGCTATGGAAGCTCACCTAAACAAAATTCTCGGAGAAGGTCTTACTTATGATGATGTACTCCTAGTACCTGCCTATTCAGAAGTGCTTCCCAGAGAAGTCAATATTCAATCAAAATTTACTAGAAACATAACCATCAATGTTCCAATCGTATCCGCTGCCATGGATACGGTTACGGAGTCTCGTATGGCTATTGCCATTGCCCAAGAAGGCGGTATTGGCGTATTGCACAAAAATATGTCCATTGAGCAACAAGCTATAAAGGTTAGAAAGGTAAAACGTGCTGAAAGCGGAATGATTTTAGACCCGGTAACTATGCCGTTGGATTCTAAAGTGGCGGACGCAAAGGCCAATATGAAAGAGCATAGTATTGGAGGTATCCCAATAGTCGATGCTGCCGGAAAACTAATAGGAATCGTAACCAATCGAGATTTACGATTTGAAAAAAATAATGACAGACCTATATCTGAAGTTATGACTTCAGAGAATTTGGTTACTGCTGCTGAAGGAACTTCCTTATCAGAAGCTGAGGATATTCTTCAAGAACATAAGATTGAGAAACTTCCGGTTGTAGACGCGAATAATGTATTGGTTGGGTTAATAACTTTTAGGGATATTACAAAACTTACTCAGAAGCCTAGTGCTAATAAAGATAAGTATGGACGTTTGCGAGTAGCTGCGGCCTTAGGAGTTACTGGTGATGCGGTAGATAGGGCAGAGGCTTTGGTAAATGCAGGAGTTGACGCTGTCGTAATAGATACCGCACATGGTCATACCAAAGGAGTGGTTACCGTTTTAAAAGAAGTAAAAAATCGGTTTCCGGACTTGGATGTTATAGTTGGGAATATTGCTACGGGTGAAGCAGCAAAATATTTGGTGGAGGCAGGGGCAGATGCCGTTAAAGTGGGTATTGGTCCAGGTTCCATTTGTACTACAAGGGTAGTTGCAGGCGTAGGTTTTCCCCAGTTTTCAGCAGTATTGGAAGTAGCTGCCGCCATAAAAGGTTCTGGAGTTCCTGTTATTGCCGACGGTGGCATACGATATACAGGTGATATTCCAAAGGCAATTGCTGCTGGAGCGGATACAGTTATGCTTGGTTCACTCTTGGCCGGGACCAAAGAATCCCCGGGAGAAACCATTATTTATGAAGGAAGAAAGTTTAAATCCTATCGTGGAATGGGCTCGGTAGAGGCCATGAAACAAGGTTCTAAAGACCGCTATTTTCAAGATGTTGAGGATGATATTAAAAAATTAGTACCAGAAGGTATCGTAGGGCGTGTTCCATATAAGGGAGACTTGTTCGAGAGTATTCATCAATTTGTAGGAGGTCTGCGTGCGGGAATGGGATATTGTGGTGCTAAGGATATTGATGATTTAAAAGAAAATGGAAGGTTTGTAAAAATAACCGCTAGTGGTATCAATGAAAGCCACCCACATGATGTAACTATCACCAAGGAGAGTCCTAATTATAGTCGTTAGTATTTTTAATTAAGTCTTAAAAGAAACTCCTGCCGTCACATTTACAATGTTTTGAATTCTTTTGGCAGAAATATGTGCTGGGAAGTAACTATTTTCCTGGCTTATCTTTTTCCGTGTAGGTTTTCCAATCCTTATCCTTGTATATATTATCGCCAAAATAACGCGCGATAGTCAAGAAAGGTTCTGGTTTTTGATACCCAGGAACTGGAGAAAGCATATTTAATTCCTCATCTAGAAATATAGTAGTTGGGTAACTCATACGGCCTTGCATTAGGGCGGCAGCAAACTCATGGTACCCCTTTCTGCCAGAAGGTACAAACTTGTAGGTTTTTCCTTTAAAGTCTATGGGTTCCTTTCCTTCACCGTCCATTTTTACCATATAATAATTTTTGGACATGTAAGCAGCAACTTCCGGATTTTGAAAGGTATCCTTGTCCATTTTCTTACACCATCCACACCAATCCGTATAAACATCAATAAAAACTTTCTTAGGATCTTTATCGGTCGAGGCTAGCTCGGTAGCTTCCTTCCATGTTAACCATTTTACTCCTTGGGCATAGGTAGATGAGCACACCAACCCTAGAACTAAAAGGGATAGTGATTTTTTAAAACTAAGAAATGAAGTATTCATGGTATTTTTTAAGTAATTAGTCCAATAACTATACCAAAGCTAACGATTTTTTTGAGTCTTTATTTCACTTTGACTTTCTCTTTGGGCGTAAATAAGTTTTTAACGTCAACCTGGTTTCTTATTAGGTCATCAAAAGACTCTTGTTCTCTAATAAGTATGGCCTCACCCTTATGCCAAAGCACTTCTGCAGGTCTAAACCTGGAATTATAGTTGCTTGCCATGGTAAAGCAGTATGCGCCGGCATTTTTAAAACAAAGAATATCACCTTCGGAAATCTCGTTAATTCGTTTATTGCTCGCAAATGTATCGGTCTCACAAATGTAGCCGACGACGGAGTAATAGCGCTCCCGTCCTGCTGGATTAGATATGTTTTTTATGCTATGGTTTGCACCGTAAAGCATAGGGCGTATTAAATGATTAAAACCTGAATCTATACTTGCAAATACTGTTGACGTAGTCTGTTTTACAACATTTACCTTTGCAAGAAAGAACCCCGCCTCACTTACTAGAAATTTACCAGGTTCAAAGGCCAAAGTCAATTCCTTGCCATATTCCCTGCAAAACTCATTGAAACGTTTGCCAAGTTTTTTGCCAAGCTCCTCTACATTTGTTTCTATATCACCCTCTTTATATGGTACTTTAAATCCACTACCAAAATCTATAAAATCTAGATTTTTGAAATTCTTTGCCGTTTCAAATAGAATTTCAGAGGCATATAGGAAAACATCAATATCCAGAATATCACTACCTGTATGCATATGAATTCCGTTGATGTTCATTTTAGTCAACGCCACAATCCGTAACAAATGTGGGATTTGATGAATGCTGATACCGAATTTAGAATCAATATGACCCACGGAAATATTAGCATTACCACCGGCCATAACATGGGGATTGATACGTATACAAACAGGAACATCCGGATGTTTACTTCCAAATTGTTCCAAAATAGAAAGATTGTCAATATTAATACGGACACCCAAAGCAGAGGCTTCCTCTATCTCTTCCAAAGAAACGCCATTGGGGGTGAATATGATAGATTCGGGTTTAAAACCTGCCAATAAACCCAGTTGAACTTCTTGGATGGAAACAGTATCCAAACCGCTACCCAAACTATTCATTAGTCTTAATATGGTTATATTGGACAATGCTTTTGCAGCGTAATTAAGTTTTAGGTTCTTAACCGAATTAAAAGCATTGGTAAGTCTTTTATATTGGGAAGTTATTTTCTCTGAGTCGTATACGTATATAGGATTACCATAAGTTTTAACAATACTTAATAAATCAGCCTCTTTCATAGTCTTTTGTTTTCAACAAATCTAGGTTACTCATCTGGTATGGACAAAAAAATCAGGCAAAAAATAAAAAATACAACATATTGTTACATTTAAAACAAAAATTT
>JBARUM010000103.1:0-1552 GCA_049645725.1 Maribacter sp. | reverse complement strand
AAAAAGTCATGTCCTTTGATAGTCGTTGTAATAGGGTAAACTTTTTTTAGTTGTTTAAAGACAAAGGAATTTTTGGGATTGAACTCGTGCTCGTCGCTTTTCAGCATCTTAAAGGCTGTATATAGCAAAAAAACTCCAAAAACGTAGATGATCCATTCAAACTTGGTGATTAAGGCCACCCCAAAGAGAATCATCAACGCCCTAAAAATTATAGCACCTAAAATACCCCAAAATAGTACGCGATGTTGGTAGATGGGTGGGATTTTAAAGGCAGAGAATATAACCGCGATAACAAAGACATTATCAACACTAAGTGACAGTTCTATTAAATAACCCGTGATGTACTTTAAAACAGCATCGTTGGGTGACAAATTGGTGGGATTCTCGGTAAGGCCAGAGGTAAATAACCAATAGATAACACCGCTAAAAGCTAAGGCTACAGTTACCCATATGGCGGTCCATATACCGGCTTCTTTAGATTTTATAACATGTTCATTTTTATGAAAAACCCCTAAATCCAGTGCTAAAAAGACCAAAACAAAGGCAATGAAAATAATCCAGACCAACATACTTGAATAATTGAGGATGCGAAGTTAAACATCATTTTTGATAATGTAATTATTCTGGGAATAAGAAAATGTAATGAGTTAAAAATTAATCCGTTAAACTTAGTTTTAAGTTTAAATATTAGAATGCCATTATAGTATTATCATTTTTTTGAATAAAACCTAGATAAACTTAGTCCAAGTTTAGTTCGAACATAACTTTTACTTTATTGGAATCCCTTCCTTTTTTTAGGACGGTAATATCATAATCTGAAGAAAATAGGGTAGTGGCACCTATAAGTCTATTCCCTTCTTTTTTAAAACGGATTTCGATTGGTTTAGCGATTCCTTTTATGGTAAGGGAACCGCTTACCAAAATATTCGATTGTTCCACACTAACCTGTGTACTCTTAAAAGTGATTGTTGGAAATTGATCAGAATCAAAATATTTATTGCCTTTTAGAGACCAGTCCCTAAGAAAATTTCCAGTTTTAATTGTTTCCGTTTCGACAGAACCTGAGATTATAGAGTTTTCTGGTTTCTCCCAATTTATAGCAGAAGTAGATGCGAAACCACCGATGCTTCCCTCAACATCTTTTTCTACGAAGGTGAAAGATATTGATGCCGAAGAAATTTTGCTCGTTTCTTGGGCTGCTACGGTTAATTGAAAACACAGGGCAAAAATTAATAGGTGTAATCTTTTCATATTTTTTTACTAAGTATTGGTGATTAATTAAAATCCGATGAAATACATTTAAAAATCGACGCTAAACCATCATAGAATACAAATATAGACGGTCTAATAAAAATACATTACATTTAAAATGAGCACATTACTAGATTATGAAAAATAAAACTCTTTTGGCATTTTGCCTGTTCTTTTTTGTGGCCGGTAGTTTCTTAATGCTTGGGCAAGCGACCAAAAAGAAAGAAGTTATGGTGCAAAAACGAACGTTGGTCGGACAGTTTGAACCAGCTTATGTAATCCCGGTGGAAGACCGTATTGC
>JBARUM010000102.1:0-1565 GCA_049645725.1 Maribacter sp. | reverse complement strand
CTCTATAGCGGATGCTTTGGGCGATTATGATGAAGCTGCCAATTTTTACGAATTGAGCGAAACAGTTTTAAACAAAGACACTTCAAGAGATTTTTTGAGGGAAGAACTTGATGGATTTATAAGAATGTCACAGTTTTATTTAAAGACCGGACAACGGCAAAAAGCACTGAGATTGGCTTCAATGGGCTACTCATATTCGCACCGTGCCGATTTTCAAAATTTATTGGTAAAAGTTGCCCATATAAAAAATCTGTCGGATACGTATCTGAAATTGGGAGATTACCAAAAAGCCCTAGAATATAGTGAACAAGGTTTAGGCTATTATGATAGTGATAAATTAAAGATTACCAATTCATCCGATGCTGTACAGATTACTTATGAGAAGCCTGCATTATTATTGATAAGAGCGAAATCGAAGCATGGGCTTGAACACGATAGATCCACTGAATTTCTGAATAGTATCCTAACCGGGTTATCTGAAGGTATTGAAATTTTAAATACCAGGCGCAATACTATTAAAACATCTGATGACTTAAATATTCAACTCTCGGAGAACAAGGATTTTTTCAACTTTTTAAAACTAATTTATCTTGAACTTTATAATCTGAAAAAGGATGGTACATATCTAAAGAAGATATTAGAAATAAATGAATCTTTCATATACAATAAAATAAGGGCGCGACTAAATGTGACGAAAAATATTCGTTTTAAAAATGCGCCGAAACAAGTAACAGATAGAGAAAATCTATTGAGAGAAAATTTATTAAAACCTATCCATGAGAATGGAGATATCAACGGTTATCTCGGTGACAACTCCGTTTGGACTGGGTTTTTGGACAGTTTAAAAATTACATACCCAAACTATTATAATATAAAGTATGGCAGAATTACAGAGGCTCTTGACGATGTAAGCATGAAAATTCCGAAACAAACTACGTTGGTTCGCTATTTTCATATTAAAAACAAAGAAGATTTATATGCCTATGTGACCAATGGTAAATTCTCCGAACTATACCCACTAAAAGTTAATGATCTTAATAAAAAAATATTACAACTAAATAGTTTCGATTTTGACCCAAAAAATGTTTCGGCCATACTCCAAGAATTGTATGTGCAGCTATGGAAGCCCTTTGAATCTATAATTGATACAGACAACATTGTAATTTTCCCTGATGACGAACTTTTCAATTTAAATTTTGAGTTGTTGGTGCCAGAAAAATTTACATCCTTCAAAGAGTTGGCCTCAACTAGTTTATTGTCAAAGTATAACATCTCTTATAACTATAGTCTTTATTTAATAAATAATGCAGAACAAACATTGGGCTTCAAAAAGGATTATCTAGGATTTGCGCCACACTTTGGTTCTCAAATGAAAAAAGACTATCAACTGGCAATTACCGATTCAATTTATTTAGATCAAACCTATTTAGCCTTACTTCCCCAACCTTTCAGTTCTAATCTTGTCAAAAAATTCTCAAATAGGTTTAAAGGGAGTTCTTTCGTTAACGAAAAAGCGTCGAAACAACTATTTCTTAAAAATGCCAAAGAACATAAGATAATCCATA
>JBARUM010000101.1:0-6079 GCA_049645725.1 Maribacter sp. | reverse complement strand
ACGTTATAGTGATGAAAATCACTTATGGGTGATTTCCAATTTTGATGAAGTAGACCAATTTTTAGATGTATCTTGGTTGTTTTCTATTGGAATATCGCTGGGCAGTGACCCTAAAAACCTTCTTACGGACAGAAAAATTGTTCTGGAAGGAAGTCAATTAAAATTGAGTCCTTATGAACACCTATGGGTAACATTGAGTTAGTTATACCTAACCTTTCTAATGATACGAAGTGCCTCTTTGAAAGAATCATAAACCTCTGAAAAATCATTTCTGACCAATTTTCTGCCAATTTCCAATTTGGTTTTGGCCTCCTCAAATCCATTTAGATAACAAATAAGATACGTGTCCGATAGATGCAATAAATCTTCCCTTTCAGAGGGAGAAAGTTCAATTTGTTTTTGAATTTTGGAAAGCAAACTATTATTAGCGTTGAAAATGTGATGCAGTGTTTTTTTATCATATTCAGGAGGCGAAAACACTAATTCTGACTGTATCTTATACTTTCCGTTATCCTCAAATGTGATGAGTACTTTTTCTAAAGGGTAGTATTTCTGCTTTTTGCCTAAGCCCAATTGCACAAATTCTAAAGTTGTGAACGAATCATCATCATAGTAAATCGTAACTTCATCTAAATTTGAGTAGAATAGTTTTACTTGTTCATTGATTAATTCAATATCCACACGATAATAAGACGTTTCCCCCTTGACCACTTTTTTATTCCCTGCCCAGCAAACCACAAATTGCTCCTTAAAAACTTTGTAATCACTTTGAAGGTCTTTATGGCGGTTATTGATAAAATCGATTACGCCGTCCAGTGTTAATTCAATATTATTTCTAGCATGATGTTCTATGGTGGCGACTACTTTGGAATTAATGTCTTTTAGTTCAATGCCATATGCTTTTGGCAAACTTATGCTTCCCTCTCTAAAATAAACGGAACCACCATAGTACTTCCAAATATTCCTGCGAAGCGCACACACTTTCCCATTGGACGTAATGGTGACCAAACCGACAACTTTTCCCTCTGGCAGGTTGGGAAAAGGTATATTCTCATAAGAGATTAAAGGAGGGTTGTCCAGATATGCGTTCACCAAATTCTGAATCTTGCTATCATCAAAAAAATCTACTCCTATGATTTTGTTGTCCTCGTCCTCGACTCCAACAACAATAAAGGAATTGTTCTTGGGGTTACTATTGGCCAAGGCGCAGACATGTTTCAAGAATTTAGCTTTACCCTCTCTTTCTCCAATGGCAATAAATCTTTTTTTGTCATAAAAACTATTCTCGTCGTTGTGAGCAAGTAGGTTTTTGACAAGAAGACGTTTATTAATCATTTTTTGTGGGTTGCCATTTTCAATATTTCGAAAAACACCTCTAAAGCTACCAAAAGGGAATTGTACTTATTATTGAACTTGCAAACATCTAAAGTCATAAATCTTTATTGATTATGGTTGAAGATGCTTGCGCAGTGGGCATAACAACTAAATCGGCAATATTTACATGATATGGCCTAGTTACAACAAAGTGAATTATGTCTGCAATATCTTCTGGTCTTAAGGGCTGAAATCCCTTGTAGACAGAATCCGCTCTTTTGGAGTCTCCTTTAAAACGTACGTTACTAAACTCAGTTTCCACCAATCCCGGATTCACCGCGCCAACACGGATTCCAAGTCCATTTAAATCTATTCGCATTCCCTGATTAATAGCGTCAACAGCATGTTTGCTGGCGCAATACACATTTCCTTTGGGATAAACCTCTTTCCCAGCGGTAGAACCTATATTAATTATGTGCCCTTCTTTTCTTTCTATCATTTGCGGCAACAAGGATTTGGATACGTACAACAATCCCTTCACATTAATATCCAACATAGCATCCCAATCGTCTAAATTCCCGTCTTGGATAGTATCTAGACCATGTGCATTACCTGCATTATTTATAAGAATGTCTATTTTATTAAATTCCTTCGGAAGGCCTTCAATAGCCTTTTGTACTGCTACCTTATCACGTACATCAAAATTCAAAATATGAACATTGGTTTTTGAACTTAGTTCTTCTTTTAATTTTTCTAGCCTTTCTTGCCGTCTACCGCAAAGCACCAAATTAATGTTGTGCTCCGCAAAAATCTCGGCAGTGGCCTTTCCTATACCACTGGTCGCTCCTGTAATAAATGCCGTTTTATTCATTTTGTTCCATTTTAAGCTACTTCACACCCCTTACTAGCTTCCAAAAGGATGAACCAATCTTCTAATTCCATTTCCAATCCTACAGCCTGCATGGACAAGCCTAAACGTTTCGGGTTGGATGTGCCAACGACCGGATGAACTTTTGAAGGGTGTTTTAAAATCCACGCTAATAATATTTGGTCTTCCGTGGCCTCATATTTTTTAGATAGATCTTTTGTAACCTTTCTTACACGTTTCGTTTGTTCTGTTGCCTCCCTAAAGTAGGCTCCCAAAGGACTCCAAGACATAGTCAGACGTTCATTAGTTATACAATCATCCAAAGTTTGGTCGTACATGACTTCGTTTGCCGTTAAAGAATACTCCACTTGGTTTGCCTCTACAGGAACCTTAGTCTCTATGATTGCTATTTGAGATGGCGTAAAGTTTGAGACACCAAACTGCCTTATCTTTCCATCTTGTTTAAGTCTAAGAATAGCTTCGGCGATTTCATGAGGATGCATCAAAGGGCTAGGCCTGTGCAAAAGAAGTAGGTCCAAGAAATCTGTTTGTAGCATTTTCAAAGATCTTTCGGCAGACCAAATAATATATTCCTTGTCATAATTGTAATGCTTTACCCTGTTTCCCCTAGTTTTTGAATCAAACTGGATACCGCATTTACTTATCAATTGAATTTCCTCCCGTTGAATATTGCTGTTTACAAATGCCTTTCCAAACTGCTCTTCATTAGTATAATCCCCATAAATATCAGCATGGTCAAAAGTGGTGATTCCCAATTCTAAACAACAATGCATTAAATCCGTCATTTGAGCTGTAGAAAGTTGTTTGCCCCAATTACCCCATGTCATGGTGCCGGCAATAATTTTGGAATACTTTAATGTACTTTTCATAAGCAAGTGAAATTAAAAAGAAATCCCTTAAATCATTCATAAAAATAAGGGGTTTTCGCTTTTTTTAACCAATCGTTAACAGCTACTCATTGAATAAATTTTCAATTTGCACAACTGTTAAAATCATAACCAGACAATACCAAAAATATAAGCTGTTAAATGGAAGAAAATACAACTGTAGACATTAGTGCGGTAAACGAGAAAATAGCTCAGGAAAGTGCATTTATAGATTTGCTTGTTCTTGAAATGAACAAGGTCATAGTGGGTCAAAAACATATGATCGAAAGATTGCTAATAGGCCTTTTGGGTCAGGGTCATATCTTATTGGAGGGTGTTCCGGGTTTAGCAAAAACATTGGCCATCAATACCTTGTCTAAAGCCGTTAAAGGTGATTTTAGTAGAATACAGTTTACTCCTGACTTGCTGCCCGCAGATGTGGTGGGTACCATGATCTACAATATGAAGGAGAACGATTTTTCAATTAAAAAAGGTCCTATTTTCGCCAACTTTGTTCTAGCGGATGAGATTAACCGTGCTCCTGCAAAAGTGCAATCGGCACTTTTGGAGGCCATGCAGGAGAAGCAGGTCACCATAGGGGATAAAACTTTTGTTCTGGACAAACCTTTCTTGGTCATGGCGACCCAAAACCCGGTAGAGCAAGAAGGAACCTATCCTTTACCCGAAGCACAGGTAGACCGTTTTATGTTAAAAACCGTTATTGATTACCCCAAAATGAAAGAGGAGCAAACGATTATGCGCCAAAATCTCCTTGGTGCTTATGAGACCGTGAAACCCGTAGTTTCGCTAAAACAGATTTTAAGCGCCCAACAAGCTGTCCGCGAAGTTTACATGGACGAAAAAATCGAAAAATATATCCTTGATATTGTTTTTGCCACTAGATATCCAGAAAAGTATAATTTGGAAAACCTTAAACCACTAATCAGTTTTGGGGCATCGCCAAGAGGAAGTATTAACCTTGGAAATGCAGCAAAATGTTACGCCTTCATAAAAAGACGAGGGTATGTAGTCCCAGAAGATGTTAGGGCAGTTGTACATGATGTTTTAAGACATAGGATTGGGATAACCTATGAAGCGGAAGCGGAAAACATAACTTCCGAAGAAATAATCAACAAGATCGTAAACGAGATTGAAGTACCCTAAAAGTGCCAGTTAGCGGTCGCAGTTAGCAGTAAATTCTTGACTAAGATGATAACTGTTACTGGACACTGTTCACTCAAAACTGTTTGCTGAAAACTGTTTGCCGAAAAAAATGGATACTAAAGAATTACTCAAAAAAGTACGTAAGATAGAGATAAAGACCCGCCGTCTTTCTGACCATATATTTGGTGGGGAATATCATTCTACTTTCAAGGGAAGGGGAATGACCTTTAGTGAAGTGAGACAGTATCAATTTGGGGATGATGTGCGCAGTATAGATTGGAACGTTACCGCAAGATATAATGAGCCTTATGTTAAGGTTTTTGAGGAGGAACGGGAGCTGACCATGATGTTATTGGTAGACGTAAGTGGTTCAGAACTTTTTGGGACCACCAATCAATTTAAGAATGAGATTGTAACAGAAATATCGGCCACCTTGGCATTTAGCGCGCTTCAAAATAATGACAAAGTTGGTCTGATATTATTCTCAGATGAAGTGGAACTTTTCATTCCTCCTAAAAAAGGCAAAACACATATTTTGAGAATTATCCGTGAACTTCTAGAATTCAAACCAAAGAGTAATAAAACAGATATTGGCGAAGCATTAAAATACCTAACCAATGTCATGAAAAAGAAAGCTATTGTTTTTGTGCTTTCGGATTTTATAGCATCGGATTATGAAACAACTCTCAAGATAACAGGGAATAAACACGATGTTACCGGAATACGGGTCTATGATGAGCGAGAAGAAGGTATTCCCAACCTTGGTATAGTTCAAATGATGGATGCCGAGAGTGGTAAGTTGAAATTAATTAACACACAATCTAAAAAAGTTCGTAATTCCTATGCAGAATTTCATAGAGATAGGGTGAACTATTTTAAGGAAACCTTTACCAAGTCCGGTTGCGGGGTTTTGGATTGTAGGGTCGATGAAAGTTATGTAAAAAAACTTTTGGGGTTTTTTAAACGAAGAGGTTAATGCGAAGTATGAAATTTGAAATACGAGGTACGAATTTAGTACCGCAGTTCTTGCGGTGCCTCACGTTATTTATTTTTGTACTCTGTTTTCAGGGGTTTTCACAGAAAAAACCTCAAATAACTTCGGAAGTAGATACTACATTTATTAAAATTGGGGATCAGATACAATGGAAAGTTACGGTTGACGTGGATTCTACCGATCAGGTGATTTTTCCAGAAGGCCAAACATTTTCTCCATTAGAAACCGTAGAGGCCTTTGCTACGGATACCACACGTAAAAAAGATAGGCTTACATTACAAAAAATCTATGCCCTAACCCAATTTGATTCTGGAGCCTACAAATTACCAACGCAGCGCATAGAAATAAATGGGGTGGGCTATTTTACAGATTCGCTCATAATCAATGTTGAAACGGTTCCAGTAGATACCGTCACTCAAAAAATGTACGATATCAAAGCATTGATCGCTGTTGAGAAATCCAATTCAGATTGGTGGAAGTACCTTTTAATCGGTTTACTTCTTCTAAGTGTTTTAGGAGGTCTTTTTTACTGGTTCGTAATCCGGAAAAAACCTTTGACAGAGGAAGAAAAAGAGGCCTTGTTACCACCATATGACCGGGCACTTTTAGAATTGAAACGTTTGGAAAATTCTAAGTATTTGATTCAAGACGAGTTCAAAGAGTATTATTCCGAGTTGACGGATATCGTGCGCTCCTATTTAGAAGAAGATGCCCATGTTTCCGCCTTGGAGAGTACTACGGGACAATTAATTGATAAGTTAGAATTGCTCAGTGATTCCGGTGAACTAGAATTGGATAAAGACACCATCAATCAATTTAAAAATATATTGCAAACCGCAGATTTAGTGAAGT
>JBARUM010000100.1:0-2213 GCA_049645725.1 Maribacter sp. | reverse complement strand
GCGCAAGACATTAAAATGCGTAAACAAAGCTTTACACTATTAGCTGCATACTTAATTCAAGTACAACAAAAAACGCTAATTTTTAATTCGGATATATTTATCCTAATTAAAATAATTTACTATATTTGCTTTGTAATTAAAATCATAAAAATGTTTTCAAAAGCATGTGAATATGGTATCAGGGCCACAATTTATATCGCACTGCAATCATTGGAAAGCAGAAGGGTGAGTTTAAAGGAAATTGCGGACGAAATTGATTCCCCGGTGGCATTTACCGCCAAGATATTGCAGCTTTTATCAAAAAACAATATCGTTGAGTCGGTAAAAGGTGCCCATGGAGGTTTTGAAATATCAAAGGCGCACATAGATTCGATAAAATTAAGTGCCATTGTTTATGCTATCGACGGTGACAGCATCTATGCAGGTTGCGGACTGGGCCTGACCGAATGCAATGCCCATAAACCCTGTCCGGCCCATGATAAATTCGTTGCAATACGCGATGACCTCAGGAACATGCTTGAAAATACCAGCTTATATGAAATGACCACTGGCCTTGAAACCGGCCTGACCTATTTGAAACGATAAAAAAATTTAGATTAATAAAGGACAAATTTGTCCGAATAATTCAATAAACCATGGAAGTTATACATAAGCCCCAATTGACCCATCTCCAAATAGGCAACTCATTTAAGACAATGCAGGTAACGGGCCAGGCAGGTACATCGATGCCTCCCCACCATAGTACTGGGGAAGCCATAATCATAGTACAGGAAGGTCAGGCCCTTTTGAAAATGCCGGATGCCGAACATGTCCTAGAAAAAGGATCCTGTTTTATCATCCCCGCCGGCAAAGAGCACTCTCTCAAAATCGTAACTGACTTTAAAGCCGTTGCCGTAATGGCAGTGGATTCTGAAATCAATTTCATTTAAAGAATAAAAAAACATGGAAAACATACAGGAAAGAACAATAGGTCAATTAGTGGCAGCGGACTATCGCACCGCGCAGATATTCAAAAACCATAAGATCGATTTCTGCTGTAAGGGCAACCGCAGTGTCAAGGAGGTCGCCGAAAAGCACAATTTGGATATCGACCAGCTCAACATAGAACTGGCGGAGGTACAACAAAAGAAGATGAACGAAAGCATCGATTTTCAATCCTGGCCGTTGGACCTGCTGATGGACTATATAGAAAAGAAACACCACCGTTATGTGGAAAAACAGATTCCCGTTCTCAAACAGTACCTGAACAAATTGTGCAAAGTACATGGCGAACGGCACCCTGAACTTCATAAAATGGCACAACATTTCGACATGACCGCGGGAGAACTTACAATGCACATGAAGAAGGAGGAACTGATGCTCTTTCCATGGATTCGAAAAATGGTCAAGGCACTAAAGCTCGGAGAAACTTTGGACCGGCCACACTTTGGGTCGATAAAAAATCCGATTGCGGCAATGATGCAGGAACACGAGAACGAAGGGGAGCGATTTATGCTGATAGCCCAACTTAGCAATGATTACACCCCTCCAAAGGATGCTTGCAGTACCTATCGGGTAAGCTTTTCGCTACTTCAGGAATTTGAGGAAGACCTGCACAGGCATATTCATTTGGAGAACAACATTCTTTTTCCAAAAGCGGAGGAGCTTGAACGCAAACTTCAAGGTTTCGACCACAACATAGCATCTGAACGATGAGCGCGGAAGTAAACAAACCCATGAAAAGACACCGGGCCATGCAACCCCTGAGCCGGGACCACCATCACGGCCTACTGTTGTGCTGGAAGATACGAACAGGGCTTGCAAAGGGTATAGAGACCCAACGCATAAAACGGTATATCGACTGGTTCTTCACCAATCATGCCCTCCCCCATTTCGAACTAGAGGAACGGTATCTGTTCCCAATTTTGGGTACTGAGAACGAATTGGTAAAAAAGGCCCTTTTGGAACACGGTAGGTTAACCCTGCTTTTTAGGGATACTGACGGTATTACAAAATCCTTGGCCTCGATACAGGATGAATTGGAGAAACATATCCGTTTTGAGGAACGTATCCTCTTCAATGAAATAGAAAAGTCGGCAACAGTAAAACAATTACAAACCATTTTAAAAATGCACAACGATGAAAAATTCAATGACAATACCGATGACCCATTCTGGGACCAAAAAGACTGAAACAAAGGTTACCAACAACAGGCTTTTAAAGGAGTACTACAA
>JBARUM010000099.1:0-4831 GCA_049645725.1 Maribacter sp. | reverse complement strand
GGTCATATTACAATATTAAAGTCTATTTTTACTGTCGCTACTTCAATCAACTAGGCCACAGGTTTGTATCCAAAGCAGTAAAATATATCAAATTTATTGACTATTTTAAAATTTAGAATATCCATTTCTAAAATATAAAACGAAATTACTTCCAATAAAGTCTGCCCCACCTGTAATTAGAATCGTGCGATTTTCAATTGGAGGCGAAAGCATATTAGTTGGAGATTTCCTTGGATTTTTTATTCAGATAGACTAAAAATGAACTCAGAAAAAACAGGGATACCAGCACTAGCGGGATTAAAATAATGTTTTTACCAAAAAACGATTTATGCACGACCTGTGTTTTTCCAAAATTGATAATGTTTACAGGTTCTGTTTGTTCTTCCAGTTCTAGTTTTTTTAACTCAATATCACGTATAAGCCTATTTTTATATTCAAATAGATCAGCGATATTTACCTGTTCTTGATTATCCAGAACGATACGGTCAGAAATGGAATTACTTTCTCTCGACCCTAAACTAGTGGTATAATTAGATATGATTTCATCAACCTGTTTCAGCAAAGTTTGATTCTGTTCAATTCTGCTCTTTGCATTGCTGCGATTAACTTCAATCAATCGTTCAAAATACGGATTGGAATTGATATAACCCAAGACTTGATTTGCAAATTGCTTACCTAGTTGAACATTTTTAAAGTAAAATGTGATGCGGTGATTGAAGGAGCTTTTATTCTGTAGTTCCGCTCGAACAATATCTGCTATAGCATCTGTATTTTCAAAACTTTGAAGCAACTCCAAATACTTCATTTCGCTTTCCGTACTTTCCTTATTGTCATCCACTGGAGATATAGTGACTTCCAGCCCATCAAAATCAATGTCATCAATTCCAATCGATTTAAAAAAAGCGGTGTCTTTTGCCTTAATATTCGCCTGTATTTCGTTGACCACGTCATATAAGTAGTTCTTACTCTCTATTTGGGGCTCTACGATAACCTCGGTCTTTAGCTTTTTTGTAATGATTTGATTTAAACCATAGCCAGCAGCTAATCCGATTATGGCAAGACCAATCAGAATGAAAATATTCTTTTTGAGATAGAGGAATACCCTTAAAAAGAACCGAAAAATGGCATTGAATCCACGGCCAATCATATGAAACAATTGTCCCAAATCGATTTCATCCGAAGAATTTTGGTTCCTTGGTGTTTGATTTTCTACCATTTTATGAAGTAAATATTTGTTTTAAAATTTTATCCGTAATTAAATATGTAGGTTTCACCCCGGTAGTTCCCAATCCTCCAGATGCCAGCGTACTTCCTGTTTCCAAGGGATTGTCAGACGCATAATAGGCATACCGTACTTGTACATCTTCTCGAATACTTTTTCTAATTTTAGATGCGGATTGTATTGCTTTTTGATAATGTACTCCTTCCATTTCTAATCCTATGACATTCCACGTGGACTTGTGAAAAAACTTCAAAATGTCCTTATTTTGCAATGATGTACCCAATACGGTAACCATGGTTCCTTCAAATACTTTTAGGCCGTAACCTTCAAAATCCTTAGCACAGAGTTCGTTCTTAAAAGGGTAATTATCCGCTGTGCCCTCAAAAATATGAGCGGACGGTATCATTAAATCCCCTTTACCTCCTTCTAATATACCCGCTTTTCCCATAATTGAAACAGATACAATGTTCAGGAAAGCAGTATTTTTCTTTTTATTCCCATAGGGCTTAAGTAACTCATCTATACTCTCATATGCCTGTTCTCCAAACGCATAGTCCATTACAAAGATAACAGGTTTTTTGTCATCAGGAAGTTCCTTAAATTCATAGCAGCAGGCATCTTTACCAAACTTTGCTACATCGAATATTTGCACATCTATATTAGTGCCAGAAGTATCGTCTATGGTTATCATACCATTATTCTGGGCCATTTCTATCACTTTGCCCCTAATAGTATCGCTTCCAGATGTGCTAAGGGCTTCGTAAATTTCTAATGAATTGGAATCAGGGAACTCTTCCTTTAGAGCATTGCGTGAAAAGAGGGAGTTCATAACACTGTGCATATTGGCTGAAATAATATGAATCGGTCTCCTTAATAAGTTGTTTTCTCTTAAAGCGGCTTTTATATTATTCGCCCATCGTTCTCCATGAATATGATGCCCCAACCTTTCACGCAATAATGAACTAAAGGTTATGGTCCGCTTGTTTCCTGTTATTTCTTCTTCCAAGGAAAGTTTTCCTAACCAATATATGATTTTCAGAAAGCGGTCTGGGTTCTTTTTAGTGCTGAGCTTTTCATACACCCCCAAAATTTCTTCAAAGGACCTTCCCAGAATATTGGCTGTGTGTATTATTGCTATCTCCCTTTCTGCCTGGGAAAGCTCTTCTTTTGTAATGCTTTTTTCAAGTTTTTCCCAATCCCTTATGGTTCTATCTGTTTCTGGAATCAAGACCCTTCTACAAATTTTTTCGGATTCTATAAAAAGAAAGGTAAGGTGAGTTAGAATATCATAGATATCAGACCTACCTCTGGTAATCTCAATATTCATTTGCTCATCATCAATACGATAACAATTTCTCCTTCTCTTAGGCGGTATGATTGGCTTAATATGTGATACGCCGTATCCTTCATCGGAAGTAAGGTTGATAAATCTACATTGCTCTATCCCCTCCGGTAATCTTTCCAAGACATAAATTAGTCCGTTAAGCTCTGCCTTTTCTTCACCAATAGATCCGTAAATCTCTGGTCTTAACAATAATAGAGCATTCTTTAAGGCCTCACCAGAAACACCGTTAGGCTTATAAAATCCCCTATTAAAAAGGTGTCGCATTGTAATGTAAAGACGTTCAATGGCATTGGTAGATTCCTGAGCGCGGGTGGTTGTAACTGCTTTTCCCAATTGAAGAATTTCAAACAAAACTACAATTTAAATTTTTAAACGCCTTAGTTCGTTTTAAGCCAGTTTTTGAATCTCTAGGGCATCTGCCAATATCCTATCATTTGATAGGCGTTGCACTTTATTCTGCCCTCCAAGCTTGCCCACAGATTTCATATACTCTCTAAAACCTCCAATTTTTATGGGAGTAACCTTTAATGGCTGTAATATTTTACCTGCGATAAGGTCAAAATAATAACTATTCTGTTTCTGCAGTGAATTGTCCAAGATGGCCATAAAGTTTTTTAAGTCAGTTGGGGCCTTCTCAAATTCAATTAGCCATTCGTGGTAGGGTAATTCGTCCTTTTCTGGGGTTATTTGCGGCGCTACGGTAAACTCATTGACCTTTGCATCGGTTTGTTTCATTGCCTCAGACATTGCCTCTTCCACTTCTTTGGCAATAACATGTTCCCCGAAGGCAGAAATAAAATGCTTAATTCTTCCTGAAACTACTATTTTAAAGGGATTGGTAGAAATAAACCGAATGGTATCTCCAAGATTATAGGCCCAAAGTCCGGCGTTCGTAGAAATAATCATGACATAATCCACGTCAAGTTTAATTTCCTTTAGCGTCAATCTTTTCCTGTTTTCATCAAAAAATTCGTCCGCCTTTATGAACTCGTAGAAGATTCCGGAATTAAGCAATAACAACATTCCCTTTTCTTTCTGGGAATCTTGATAGGCAAAAAATCCCTCACTAGCCGGAAAAAGCTCAATACTTGCTACTTTTCTGCCAATTAATTCTTCAAACTTCTTTCTGTAGGGTTCATAATTAACTCCACCATAAATGAATAACTCAAAATTCTCAAACAGATCTCCAATATTCTGATTGGTATTTTCCTTTAACTTTTCAAAATACATCTGCACCCAAGAAGGTATACCGGCAATGACCGTCATATTCTCTTGCTTAGTCTCCTCAACGACTGCATTTACCTTAGTTTCCCAATCATCTATGCAGTTGGTCTCCCAACTAGGCAATCTGTTCTTTTGAAGATAATTTGGAACATAATGGGCAGAAATTCCAGAGAGCCTACCCAGTTTGATACCATTCTTTTCATGGAGTTCTGGGCTGCCCTGTAGCAAAATCATCTTCCCATTTACAAAACGGGTTTTTCCCGTTTCATGAATATAGTTGAGAATTGCATTCCTAGATGCCTCTACTTGGTATTTGATAGATTCCTCAGTAATAGGAATATATTTTGCACCTGACGTTGTTCCTGATGTTTTGGCAAAATATATAGGTTTTCCCGGCCAAAGAATGTCCTCTATACCATCTATAACTTCATTTACATAGGGTTTTAGCTCTTCATAATCGCGTATGGGAACTTTCTTGGCAAAATCTTCAAAGGATTTGATATTACGAAATTCGTGGTCTCTGCCAAATTTGGTAGCACGTGCACTACTAATAAGTTTTTCAAAAACCCGTTGCTGGGTTTCAATTGGCCTACTCACCCATTTAGATGTCCGGGTGGCAATTAGTTTTGCAAAAATCTTTGCCGCAAATGCTTTTATAGACATCTTTCTTAATTAAAATCAATAAAATCAACTGGGTTCACTGGATTACCATTGTCCCACAGTTCAAAATGTAAATGGGGCCCAGTTGTGAACTCACCTGTATTTCCTACAGAGGCAATAACCTCGCCAGAACGTACAATGGAGCCCTGTTGTTTTGCCAAAGAACCATTATGTTTATATACACTTAAAAGGCCTCCTTCATGCTCTATGATTATAACGTAACCTGTCTCCGTTGTCCATTCTGAAAAGATTACAACTCCATTAGCAACACTTTTCACTGGTGTATCCTTAGCAGCAACAACATCCACAGCATAGTGCCTTTTTTCTGCATCGTAGTTCATAGAAACAGTTCCTGAAACTGGAGGGAAAAGTATTAAATT
>JBARUM010000098.1:0-3690 GCA_049645725.1 Maribacter sp. | reverse complement strand
TCTTTAGGTGGGGTAAAATCTATTTGTCCGGGAATGGCTAAAATAGAACACTTCTTTATTTGCTCAACCGTTTTTATCGTATTGCTGCCAAAGAAAATATCGGCAGCTTCAGTTAGACCTTTGTTACCCATCACTACCAAGTCTATTTGGTTTTCATCAATAAGCTTTGCAATTACTTTTGATACGACACCCTTTTTCGAAATTTTTTTAAACTTGTGCTTAGGGTTCTCATTATCCATAACGATTCTATGGGAGGTACTGGTCAGCTTTTCTTTTGATGCTGTTCGGAGCTCTTCAAAATGTTTTTTGCCGCCGAACAATTTTGGTTTCCTACCATGTAGAGGAGTATTTTCATTAAATACGTTCAGTAGATGAAAAGTGCAGGGTTCCGTTGCTAACAATTTAGCCGCATAAAAAAGTGCACAATAAGCATTGTTGGAAAAATCGGTTGCCACTAGAATATTCTTCATACTATTTTCTTTTTACCGGTTGTAGTACTAAAAATGGAACAGTGACATGACAACCAATCTTTTTGATTATCGGTTCTATGAATAGGCGTTCCATAAAGGTGTGTTTGTTCTGTACCATCACCAACAAGTTTATTCTTTCCTTAAGTTGAAATTGGTTAACGGCGGCGATTATTCCATTATCGGGAACTTCATGAAAAAGGGCTTTGTTCCCTAAAAGTTTTTCAAGTTGGTTTTTACGACTTTGTTGTGCAATGTTCAGGTCATGACCCGTTCGGACGTGTATTACATTTATTCTGGATTTGTGTTGCGATGAAATCACCGATAGGGGAGCCAACATATTCTTTTCGTATTCAATTTCATAATCCGTGGGAAACAGGACCTCTATGGGTGCTTCATATTCAAATTTTGGTGGTACCGCTATTACAGGACATTTCGCTTTTTTTATGACGTGTACAGTATTCGTTCCAAACAGAATTTCTTTCGCTCCCGTTGCTCCTTTGGTTCCCATCACGATTAAATCTATATTGTCTGACTCAACGATATCTGAAATCTCTCCTACGAGCGTGTTAAACGCGGTATGTACTATTAGTGTGTGCTTGGAATTTTTAAATTGTTTTTCCAGACGATCTTTCAATTGTTCCAATTGCGTCATGCTACTTTCTTGCATCACATCGCCTAACCCAATTTGGCCAGGACTACCAATAAGATATTCTGTATGGTACACCGGTGGCGTATAGGTGTGTAGCAAATAAAATGTACATTTTACATCTTTATATACTTGTAGAGCATAGTTTATGGCTTTATATGCGTTTTCGGAAAAATCAGTAGGTAAAAGAATTTGTGTCATAGCCAATAGTATTTGATTACCATATAAAACTAGGGGAGAAGAAATCTAAAAACCATGATATTGGTCAGTTGGCCAATTTGACAATTTTGGTATTTTTATACTTCTAATTTACTAAAGGATGAAAAGCAGTTTTTCTAAAATTATCGATTCTGAAATTCCTGTTCTAATAGATTTTTATGCGGATTGGTGTGGTCCCTGTAAGATGTTGGCCCCCATTTTAAAAAAAGTAAAGGATGAAATGGGCGAGGCCGTCAAAATCGTAAAAATAGATGTGGACAAAAACCAATCTTTAGCTTCAAAATATAATGTACGGGGAGTCCCCACCATGCTGCTGTTCAAAAATGGGAAACAACTTTGGCGGCAGTCCGGCGTTGTACAGAAGAATGATATTGTTCAAGTTATAAAATCCTATTCCTGACCATTATCTTATTCTTTTGTAGCTTTCTTTATAAGTTTCAAGGCCCAATCATAATGACTTGAAGTTGCGGAAATGAGATAGGCGGCTAAAGAGGTAGAACCGGTCCATTTGTATTTTTTCTTTTCGAAAAGTTCCTGTTCGGAATGTTTTTCAATGAGTTTTTGAATGGAATTGTACGACGTATCCAATAGTTTTCTAACCTCATGATAATCGGTGTTCTGGTATTTTTTTTGAATGGCACGGTTGAGGTCAGGTACGGTTTTCCACGTATAGCCTTTGGCAGGCATAGCTGGTTTTTTACCTTCCATTCCAACAAGGTGCCAGTCCAGTACCATCAGATGCCAATGGTGAAGATGAGCAAGAACATCGGTACTATTTCGGTTTAGATAACCCTCTGGGAACTCTTTTTTACACTTTTTTTCTCCAAAAAATTCAGTTAGTGCTATAAGCTTCCGGTAGTTTGCCTGGCTTAATGCTAAAAGCTCCTTTTTTGTCTTTGGTCTTGGCATATATAAAAGTTAAATGTGGACTATTGAAAGGTCTACTCATGTAGGACCAAAAAAGGTACCGTAGTATGATAGCTAATTTTTTCGACCGTGGGTCTAAAAAGAATACGTTCCAAAAAATTAAGATTCTTAGCCACCATGACAATCATGTCCAAATCGCGACTTTCAACAAAATGTTGAACGGCAACATCTAATTTTTTTCCTGTCAGTGTATGAAAAGAACATTCTGTATCTACGAAATAGTCCTTTAAAAATTCACGGTTCTTGTTCTGGGGAACGGTTAGCTTTGCTTCCTTGGTAGAAACATATAAAATCCTTAGCGAAGATTTATGGAGTACGACCAATTCCTTTATGTTTTCCATTACTTTAACATCATACCCCAATATGTAGTCCGTTGGAAAACCTATTTCTTTTGGTCTACTGTAGGTTGTGTCTTCAGGAACCGCTAAAACTGCACATGGTACTTTGGTGATTATGTTACCTGTATTACTTCCCATGGATATGGCCTTTAACCCGGATGCTCCTTTAGTACCCATGACTATGAGGTCAATATTTTTGTCCTTGACCTCTTGCTTAATGTGATCGGTGAGAAATCCATATAAAACTTCAGTATGAAACATATGTTTGGTGTTTACTGGCAACCTTTCTACCTCATACAGTAACTCCCTCATTTTTTCCTTGTTCTCACTTAAAATACTTTCTTCCAATATTTCAGGTGCTACGAACATTGTTGCTTCCCCACCGGAATAAGCGGCAACGGGATGCACATTAACAATATAAAAGGTACACTTTGTTTTTTTGAACAAGGCTAGGCCATAGGTTAGCGCATTCCATGCATTTTCAGAAAAATCAGTGGGTATTAGAATATTTTTCATTTTGATAGAATTTGATTTTAAATGTATTGGTGTTCTAAAAAATTTCAAATGATAATAGTCATATAATCTGGATGTGCTCCATTTGCATCCAAGCTAAAGCTGCAGGTCCTAGTACGGCGTCAGTGCTAGTGGCTTTCGATAACAGTATGCTTACTTTTCCTTTGTAAGCATTAAAAAGATGATTTTCCATGCTGGTTTTTATTGGATTTAAAAGTATTACACCCGCTTTGCTCAAACCTCCAGAAAGTATGAAAGCTTCGGGGTCTAGATGAGCAACGGTATCCGCCATTTTACTGCCCAGAATTTCTCCGGTCTTTTCAAAAGCTTTTAGAGCTATGGTATCACCCTTTAAAGCAGCTTCTGAAATCGCTGTCCCGGTCATTGCTTCAAAACTAAAACTTCGTAGGGGAGATGCTTCGGTCATTTGGGCCATAAGTTCAAAAACCGTTCTTTTGATACCGGTAACGGATGCGTAGGTTTCCAGACAACCCCTTAAGCCGCAATTACAACTGCGCCCATTGGTATCCACGTTTACATGACCTAATTCTCCCGCAGCACCATGTTCGCCTATGAC
>JBARUM010000097.1:0-2366 GCA_049645725.1 Maribacter sp. | reverse complement strand
GGTTTCCACACATTCAGGTACAGGCAATCTTCGGATGAACCTTCACTAATGGTTCCCGGGGCACCGCCCCATCCGGACTGTGCGCAGTTTGCACCGTACTCCGTAGCATCCAATTCACCTTCCCAGTGGGATAATGGTTGAGGGGCCCTCCAACGGAACTGACCTACTGGTGGAGCAGCAAAGGGTATTCCCTTAAAACTAGCTACACCATCTTTATGGACACCTCGAATTACTCCTAATTCGGTCTTTACTTTGGGTGCACTTTCTTGCGCGGAAATAGTAACTCCAAGGAGTACCACCAATCCTAAAATGTATTTTTTCATTTTTGTGTTTATTAGGTTGAGTTGTTCAAGTTTATTCCCGAGTCATTGTTTTGCTAAAGGTCAGATCGGCCAATTTCCAATTGTTATTCTCCTTTACATAAACTTCCGTTACCATGAAGGGATTGGTCACTTCATTGCTGCCGACTACCGCCAAAAGTGTAATTTGGTTCCAAAGTATAGCGGTATTATCATTCAAAACTTCGACCATGACTTCGTGTACATCGGCTTTTTTATAGTGGATGAACCCACCTCTAATGATTTCTACTTCGCGGTCCTTCCCCCATGTGCCGCCCATATGGACGAACTTGGCCTTATCATGAAAAAGGTCTTCCAATTTGTCCGCATCCTTATCGGCCATCCATTGCCATTTGGCTTTGGAAAGTTCCTTGATTTCATTTTCAAGACTTGAATTGTTAATTTCAGGAAGCGGTATGTTGTTATAATCCTCAACACTAAGTTCGTCTGTCCATTTGGTAGGTGTGGGCCCGCCTATCGCCAAATAGGTTACTGCACTTATAGGAGTGGCACCATGCCAATGTTCTACGTTGGGAAGGCATTTGATTACATCACCAGCGCGCATAACTTGTACTTCCTTGCCTTTTTCCTGATAAAAACCAACTCCGTTAGTGATCAACAATTGTTGGCCGTCTGGATGTAAATGCCAATTGAGAAATGCTCCAGGTGCTGAAACCGCTTGGGCTACGTTATGTTTAAAAGTTTCATCAGCATCTACAACATGCGTAAGCCAAATATCACCGGTATGGTGTACGTTTTTCGCTTTTGCCCCCATGGGAAAAATACCTTCTTGCGAAAAGGAAGATATGCTTAGCACACCTATAAACAAGCCTATTAATAATGCTCTCATTTTTGTTTTATTTAATTGATTAAGATTATAAATTACCCTTTCCAAAGCTATGGTATAATTCATAGGATAGGCTTACCACAATTACGGATTTACCTACCATTATTACGGATTACAAGGATATAAACCATTTGTTCACAAAGCATTAACTAAATACAAACAACAGTTTTCTTCTATGTCCAACACAAAAAATTAGATATGGGTCGATGATTATTGTTCCAAATTTAAATTTAGGTATAGTGTACCCACTGAATGGTGAACATGATTTAACAGAAGGAAGTTAGATGAAAGAAAAACATTCAGGGTAACCTAATTCATGTAGCGAAACAAAAAATATCCGAACCTGTTAAATCGTTAAATAAAATTGCATGCGACCTTGGTTTTAAATACCCACAGCACTTCACTAGACTTTTTAAGAAAAAGTGTGGTACACACCTCAGGAGTATCGGATTTTGAATTAAACCATGATACTTTCCACGACCATTTAAAAAATACTGATTTCAAAAAAATCTTAACTAGCTATTTAACTTATACTATCCAAAGTGGTAACCTGTCTTGTCAAGAACGCTATCGATTTTTCCAATATATACTGGGGAACTTCCTTATGAGGGGAATGGCCTATTTTTGGGATTATGAGCTTCTGGGATAGACCGACCGTATTATTAACAATATTTTGCACTTGTTTTAGTGTGCCATATTCATCCTCTTCTCCTTGAATGACCAAGACAGGACAAACGATATTCTTTAAATAAGATTCGATGTTCCAATCTTTAAAATCTTCCCGTAACCAAGTTTTGGACCATGCCATGAACATGGCTTCGGTCTTTTTGCCATGGTATTTGGTCAATCTCGCTTTTAAGTCGGTCTTTTTATATAATTCAACCGCCTGCTCAATTCCTTTTATGGTTATATCCTCTACAAAAACATGGGCACCCTCGGAGATTACTCCTTTAATTTTATCTGGATATTTGGCAGCCATTAAAAGGGCAATGGAACCGCCATCACTATGGCCAAAAAGCACTGCATTTTCAATTCCCCAAGAAACCATTAGGTCATTTAAAATATCGGCCTCAATTTCCATATAGTCTAGTCCGCGAATGTTTGACATAAAAGGACCTGATTTTCCATATCCCATGCGGTCATAAACTATTACATTACAGTTAAGTTCTTGACCTAGTTTC
>JBARUM010000096.1:0-2177 GCA_049645725.1 Maribacter sp. | reverse complement strand
GAATAAAATTGATGAGAGTATCATCGGGGGATTTGTTTTAAGGGTTGGAGATTTGCAGTATGATGCAAGTATTGCCAACAAATTGAACAATTTAAAAAGAGAGTTTACAAATAGTTTATAAAAAAGAATGGTAAATAGACATCTATCATCTATTGCCTAACACTAACGTCTTATAAAAATGGCAGGAGTAAAAGCCGCTGAAGTATCAGCAATTTTAAAGAAACAATTATCAGGGTTCGATGCAACCGCAACCTTGGATGAAGTGGGTACCGTATTACAGGTTGGTGATGGTATTGCCAGAGTCTACGGTCTTGCCAACGTGCAATACGGAGAATTAGTTGAGTTCGAAGGCGGTCTGGAAGGAATCGTTTTGAACCTCGAGGAAGATAACGTAGGTGTAGTATTATTAGGGCCATCTAGAGGAATCGGAGAAGGTGCTACGGTAAAACGTACGCAGCGTATCGCCTCCATTAATGTGGGTGAAGGAATAGTTGGCCGTGTGGTAAATACGTTGGGTATTCCAATTGATGGTAAAGGACCTATTGCCGGTAAAACATATGAAATGCCTTTGGAGCGAAAAGCACCAGGGGTTATTTTCCGTGAGCCGGTAACAGAGCCACTACAGTCAGGTATAAAGGCAATTGATGCTATGATACCTGTAGGTAGGGGACAACGGGAGTTGGTTATTGGAGACCGTCAGACGGGAAAGACCACCGTTTGTATCGACACCATTTTGAATCAGAAGGAATTTTATGATGCCGGTGAGCCAGTATACTGTATTTACGTTGCTATAGGGCAAAAAGCCTCAACCGTTGCGGGAATTGCACAGGTATTGGAAGATAAAGGAGCCTTGGCCTATACTACAATAGTTGCCGCTAACGCATCTGATCCTGCACCTATGCAGGTATATGCTCCTTTCGCCGGGGCTTCTATCGGAGAATATTTTAGGGATACAGGTCGCCCAGCTTTGATTATCTACGATGATTTATCAAAACAAGCGGTTGCTTACCGTGAGGTATCACTTTTGTTAAGAAGGCCACCGGGACGTGAGGCATATCCAGGTGACGTTTTCTATTTGCACTCAAGATTATTAGAACGTGCGGCAAAAGTCATTGATAACGATGCTATTGCAAAAGAAATGAACGATTTACCGGATGTTCTTAAACCAATGGTAAAAGGAGGTGGTTCTTTAACGGCCCTTCCAATCATTGAAACACAGGCAGGTGATGTATCGGCATATATTCCAACGAATGTAATTTCTATTACTGATGGGCAGATTTTCTTAGAGCAAGATTTATTCAACCAAGGGGTTAGACCAGCTATTAACGTTGGTATTTCTGTATCTCGTGTTGGGGGTAATGCTCAGATAAAATCAATGAAAAAAGTAGCAGGTACGCTAAAATTGGATCAAGCGCAGTTCCGCGAACTGGAGGCTTTCGCAAAATTTGGATCTGACTTGGATGCGGCTACCTTGAATGTTATTGAAAAAGGACGTCGTAATGTTGAAATATTAAAACAAGCACAGAATGATCCTTTTACCGTAGAGGATCAGGTTGCCATAATTTATGCGGGTTCTAAAAATCTGTTGAGAGACGTTCCGGTAGAAAAAGTGAAGGAATTTGAACGAGATTTCATAGAGTTTTTAAACGCTAAGCATAGGGATGTTTTAGACACGTTAAAATCAGGAAAGCTTACAGATGAAGTAACGGATACGTTGACGGCCGTTTGTAAAGATTTGTCTGCGAAGTATAAATAAGAGTTAAGTAATATGTGTGAGGTGGGACAGCTAAGATAATTGCAGTTCACTAATACTAAATAAGATGGCAAACTTAAAGGAAATACGTAATAGGATATCATCGGTTTCTTCAACGATGCAGATTACCAGTGCTATGAAAATGGTCTCTGCTGCAAAATTGAAAAAAGCGCAAGACGCAATTACGGCCATGAGACCTTATGCGGATAAGCTTACAGAGTTACTGCAAAGTTTAAGTGCGAGCTTGGATGGAGATTCTGGAAGTAAATTTTCGGATAACCGTGTTGTGAATAAAGTTTTGGTGGTTGGTATTACCTCCAACAGAGGTTTGTGTGGTGCCTTTAACACTAATATTTTAAAACAATGCACTAATCTTACGGACAACGTTTACGCCGGCAAGCAGGTAGATTTTATTGCTGTAGGG
>JBARUM010000095.1:0-3592 GCA_049645725.1 Maribacter sp. | reverse complement strand
GTTTTAGGAGATGTAAAACCAGGACAACCGGCCTATGAAGAAGAACTTTTTGGTCCTGTCGCTTCATTAATTAGAGCTAAGGACGATGAGGACGCCATACGCATTGCCAATGATAGCAAATTTGGACTGGGTGGAGGAATTTTCAGTAAGGACGAGGATAAAGCAATGACTTTAGCAAAAAATCATTTTGATACTGGAATGGTCAAAATCAATTCCTTTGGACTTGCCTATCCTAATATGCCCTTTGGTGGCGTAAAAGAATCAGGATACGGAAGAGAACATGGCGGTTTGGGTATCCGAGAATTCGTAAATGTAAAATCGATTACGAGATCATAAAAAAAGAACTAAAGAAAATGGAAAACATATTAGTCGTTGGTGCTACCGGCACCACAGGAAAGAAAGTTGTTAAACTATTGAAAGAGTCGCAATATTTTGAGCCTGTGGCAATGGTGCGCAAAGAAAGTCAGTTAGCGGAATTTGAGGCACATCAAGTAAAAACAGTGCTAGGTGATTTGGAAAAAGATGTATCGCACACGGTTAAAAATATTGATAAAATTGTTTTTGCAGCCGGATCTGGCGGTAAAAATGTAGTTGAAATAGACCAAGAGGGTGCCAAAAAAATGGTGAATGCGGCAAAGAACGTATCTGTTAAAAAGTTTGTGATGCTAAGCTCTATTGGTGCGGATGCACCAGGGAATGCTTCTGAGCTGCAAGAATACCTAGAAGCAAAACACAATGCGGACGAATATCTAAAATCAAGTTTGATACCCTTTACCATAGTAAGACCGGGTGCCTTGACGAATGAAAAAGGCACTGGAAAAATAACTTTAGGAAAATCACTCTCAGAAAAAGGTTCTATTAGCAGGGACGATGTAGCGCAAGTATTATCTAGAGCTTTGCATGATGACGCTGCTAAAAACGAAACCTTTGAAATCTTAACAGGCAATACACTAATAGGTAAAGCCTTACCAAATTAATCACAAGGTTTATAAAAGCTTGAAAATTTTAGAAATTAAATTAAAAAAATATGAGTCATAAAATACAGATTAAAAAAATAGAACATGTTACGCATGACGTTCTTCGTTTAATTTCGGATAAACCAAAGGGGTATATCTTTTCCCCTGGTCAAGCCACTGAGATGGCTATTGATAAAGATGGGCTTCGAGAAAAAAAACGTCCTTTTACTTTTACTAGTTTACCTGAGGAGAAAGAACTAGAATTTACTATAAAAGTGTACCCCTCACATGACGGGGTAACCGATGAACTCTCCAGTGTTAAAATAGGAGACTCCCTTTTGATAGAAGATGCTTGGGGAGCTATATCCTATCAAGGTGAAGGCACCTTTATTGCTGGCGGGGCTGGTATTACTCCTTTTATTGCGATACTCAAAGATTTGCAAAATAAAGGAAAGCTTAAAGGAAATAATTTGTTTTTTGCAAATAAGAAAAAAGAAGATATTATATATAAGAGCAATCTTGAGGCTTGGTTGGGTTCAGACTTTAAAGTTATACTATCCGAAGAAAACACAAAAGAATATGCTTACGGCCATATTGATAAAGAATTCTTGGAATCAAATGAACTGGATGTTTCAAAAAAAGTATATTTGTGTGGTCCACCTCCAATGATGGAAGCATTACAAAAAGGTTTGTATGCCATGGGTATTTCTAAAAAACAACTAGTTGCTGAAGATTTGACCTAAATTTTGTAATCAATAGTCAAACAAACAGAGCTATTTTAGACCATTTTTCTGTGAAAATCGAGCATTTTAATTTTACCCTTAAAAATCATAACGCATGATAAAAATTTTAACGAAGCACAAAAAGTGGTTGGCGCTTTTTGGCATTACGTGGTTATCCTTATACACTATATTTTGGGCTACTTCAGCCTATGGATACCAAGGTTTTTTAGTGTCCCTTTTACTACTAGGTGCTTTAATTATCAGCATAAGATTATTTCAAAAGAGAAAGTAATATTTTGACAGGAGCCTACTTAGCAAATGTAATTTTAATTTCACTTTTTGTGCTCTATTTAAAAGCTAAACGGCTATTTGAAAAATAAAAATCGTAAATATTAAAAAACCTATAAAAGATGGTTTTGTCGCAATTATATCATCTTTTAAGGCCTTTCAACCGGAAATAAAAATCTAGAAAGCATACATATGCTACAATTCTTTTAGTTTTTACATCATTACTACTATCCAGTTAACCAAGCTATTCTTAATTTTAGTAAAAAATAGAATATGATTAAACGATTTCTACTAAAATTAGTCTTCTTACTATATTTAACGGCATGCGGCACTGAATCTGTAACTGTAACTAGAATTCCAGCCGAAGATGATACTATAAAGGAAGAAATGGATACTACGGATGTTCCTAGTGATGGGTCTCCCAGTGTATTTGATGATGGCGAAATGAGAAATCTAAATGCTTTTCAAATTGCCACTGAAATGAAAATGGGCTGGAATTTAGGCAATAGCCTGGATGCGGAAGGTCCCGACGAGACTTTTTGGGGCAACCCTGCAACTACCAGAGCTATGATAGATGAAGTATCCAATCGTGGATTTAGCACTATTAGAATACCGGTAACTTGGCGTTTTCATCAGGGGCCAGCCCCAGACTATCTTATTGAAGAAGAATGGCTTGATAGGGTCGAAGAAGTCTTAAACTATGTCAGGGCTAATAATATGTACGCCATCATTAATGTACATCATGATGATACTTGGATTGTACCTACCTACCAACAAGAGGAAGAAACTAAAGATAGATTGGCTAAATTATGGACCCAAATAGCCAACAGGTTCAAAAATTACAGTGATTACCTAATTTTTGAAACCTTAAATGAACCTCGCCATGAAGACACTCCCGAGGAATGGACTGGAGGAACTGCGGAAGGCAGAGATGTCGTAAACGCATATCATCAAGTAAGCTTGGATGCCATTAGAGCTACGGGTGGAAATAACACCTTAAGACACGTTATGATTTCTACCTATGCAGCAAGCACATTGCCATTAACAATGAATGCATTGGTTGTACCTAATAATGACGAAAGAACTCTAATATCCCTTCATTCTTATTTTCCCTTTCCATTTACTCTAGAGGGTACGGACAGTACTTGGGGTACGGATGAGGACAAGGCACAATTGAAAGCTGAAATGGATAGAATAAAAGCCAAATTTACGGACAATGGAAAGGCAGTTGTTCTAGGTGAGTGGAGCTCAGGGAACCAAAACAATATCGATGATCGTTTAGCACACGCTAAATTTTATGCAGAGGCTGCGGCAGAAAGAGGATTTGCCAGTATTTGGTGGGATAATGGAAATAGCGGTGTTTCTAATGATGGACTTGCGATATTTAATAGGGAGGCATTGAGTTGGCCTTTTGGGAATATTGCCGACATTCTCATAGAAGCGAACGATTAGTAATTAAGAATCTAAGAAGAGCTAGAATAAGCTGAATCCACATATTTTCCAATGTGGTTTTTATTTTTGTTTAGAACGGAAGATACTGTCTTACAGTCCTACTTTATTGTTTAATGCAATGAACTTTAAGAAATTATCATTGTTGGCAACTAAAATATAAGGCCTACCATTTAT
>JBARUM010000094.1:0-1617 GCA_049645725.1 Maribacter sp. | reverse complement strand
GAATCTCAGTTTTTTTATGTACCGAGTTTATCTACAAAAATTATAATCTTTAAGGGGTTACTAAAACCAGAACATATTAATGAGTACTATCTTGATTTATATGATGCCGATTTAGATACAAGATTGGCTCTAGTACATCAGCGTTTCTCAACAAATACATTCCCAACTTGGGATTTGGCGCAACCGTTCAGATATATCTGTCATAACGGTGAAATCAATACTTTAAGAGGGAATGTGTCACGTATGTATTCGCGTGAAGAAATTATGGAAAGTGAGTTGTTTGGTGATGATATCAAGAAAATAATTCCGACCATATTAAAAGGGAAATCAGATTCTGCAACCCTCGACATGGTGGTAGAATTATTGCTTATGACGGGTCGTTCTTTACCAGAAGCCATGATGATGTTGGTGCCAGAAGCTTGGGAGAAAAACCCGGATATGTCCGATGCTAAAAAGGCGTTCTACGAATATAATTCGTGTTTAATGGAGCCGTGGGACGGACCAGCATCCATTCCATTTACAGATGGTAATTATATAGGTGCTGTTTTAGATAGAAACGGATTACGTCCATCACGTTATACGGTCACTAAACTAGGAAATGTAATCATGTCCTCTGAAACTGGTGTGGTGGATATTAAGCCAGAAAATGTCAGTTATCATGGCCGTTTAGAGCCTGGTAAAATGTTTTTGGTAGATATGAATGAAGGTCGAATCGTCAATGATGAAGAGATTAAAGAAAAAATAGCCTCCAAGTATCCATATAGAAAATGGTTAGACGAGAATTTGGTGCATTTAAAAGCGATTTCAGCAAAACGAGGTCCAATTAAATATGATGAAATTGAACTGAAGAAACGTAAGGTTGTTTTCGGATATACCCAAGAAGATTTAAACACCATCATCAGACCAATGGCACAACTTGGAAAAGAGCCTATTGGGTCAATGGGAAGCGACACGCCAATTGCGATTTTATCTGAGCGTCCACAACTGGTTTACAATTACTTTAAACAGTTGTTTGCACAGGTTACAAATCCACCTTTAGATGGAATTCGCGAAGAATTAATCACAGATATAAGTTTAACACTAGGGAGCGATGTTAATTTATTTGATATCAGTCCAGAGCATTGCAAAAAGCTGAAAATTCAGAATCCGGTAATTTCAAAACATGATTTAGATAAAATCAGAAATTACGACACCAATCCAGACTTTAAAGTGGAGTCGATTTCTATGCTCTATGAGGTCAACAGAGGATTAAATGAATTAGAAGTCGCTCTAGAAAACTTGGTTACAAAAGCTTCCAAAGCTGTTGATAATGGTGCCAATATTATCATTTTATCAGACCGTTATGTCGATGAAAATCATGCTCCAATTCCAGCACTTTTAGCTTGTTCGTATGTAAATCATGCCTTACACAAACTGAAAAAACGTTCAAAAATAAGCTTGATTATTGAGTCGGCAGAACCTCGGGAAGTCCATCATTTTGCACTGCTATTTGGTTTTGGTGCAAGTGCTGTAAATCCATATATCGTTAACGAAATTGTTCAAGAACAAGTCGATGCGAAGGATATTACGGATTTAGAATATTTAGCGGCTATCAAAAACTACAATAAGGCGATAGGA
>JBARUM010000093.1:0-4392 GCA_049645725.1 Maribacter sp. | reverse complement strand
GTTTATGTTAATCTATTTTGACGGCAGTAAAGCGCAACCTATATAATTATTCACCAACAAAATATTGCGGGGTATAAATAGGAAAAGTTCAATTTCCTTGTTACAAACTTTATAATTTGATAAAACTGAATGTTAAAAAAACTAAGCATGGTATGACTAACGTATTTCAATATAATTTTACATAATAAATTGATATTATGAAGTTTCACACACGAAAATTAGTAAAGCCAGAAGATTTAAATTCCAACGGAACACTATTTGGTGGTAAGGTACTGGCTTGGATAGATGAAGAAGCGGCATTATATAGCATTGTTCAACTTGAAAATGGTAGAATCGTAACGAAGTATATGTCAGAAATTAACTTCATGAGTGCTGCCGTACAGGGTGATATTGTTGAAATAGGTATTGAAGTCGTAAAATTTGGTAAAACGTCATTGACCTTAAATTGTGAAGTGCGCAATAAAATGAACCATGAGACCATTGTTACCGTGGATAACATTATCATGGTAAATCTTGGGGAAAACGGAAAACCTAAACCTCATGGCAAAACAAAAATTGAATTCGTCAAGGATCGTTTAGCTGCCGCGCTAGACTAGGACAAATAGGTCAGGACATTGTTTTAGCTATGTCTTGTACTTCGTCCAGTACGCGCATTAGATTACCTCCCCATAGTTTCTCAATCTCTTCCGGGGTGTAGCCTCGCTTTACGAGTTCGTATGTAACATTAAATGTCTCGGAAGCATCGGACCAGCCCTCAATACCACCGCCACCATCAAAATCCGAACTTATACCCACATGGTCAATTCCAATGAGTTTTACCATATAATCTATATGATCCACAAAATCCGAAACATCAACGGCCTTAGGTGCCTCGGCATTATTCGCCACTAATTCCTTTCCAATCTTCATCACTTTGGGATAGTTTTCCATAAAAGCTTCTTTCTGGTCATCGGTAAGGCTTCTAAATTGAGAACGCTCGTACCATGTTATGCCCAATGAATCCGATACTTGTTCATAAACACCCTTCATGTAGGCCGCCCGAGCTTCGTGCTTCTCCGTATTCAAATAAGAACTGAAGGCAACGGTTTGTACCACTCCGCCATTTTCTTTTAATAGCTGCAATTGCTCGTCATCTAAATTTCTACTATGGCCACATAGCGCTCTGGCGGATGAATGAGATGCAATTATAGGTGCTTTGGAAAGGGCAACCATCTGCTTCATGGATTCTTTGGACGGGTGGGAAACATCTATCATAATACCAAGCCTATTCATTTCGGTAACAGCCTTTTTACCCAAATCACTTAAACCGTTATGCAACCATAGAGAATCTGCCTCACCAGTATTGGAGTCACAGAATTGGCTATGACCGTTATGAGATAAGGAAATATATCTGGCACCTAATTCGTGGTATTTTTCAAAATCCGTCAAATCTTCACCAATGGGATACGCATTCTCTACGCCTATCATTGCAACTTTTTTACCTGAGGCACTAATGCGCCTAACATCATTTGAATTTAGTGCAAGTTCAATTTTATCGGGAGCAATTTCCTCACATAATTTATGAATTGCTTCAAATTTGGACATGGCATTAACTTTTGCTTTTTCATAACCATTTGCCGTAAGTGAGTCTTGGCCAGTGTAAACTATAAGCCAAGAAACATCCAAACCTCCTTCTTCCATTTTTGGAAGATTCACTTGGGTTTCCAAACGTTGCGTGTAATTAATACTGTCCGTGAAATTTTTGACATTGATATCGTTATGGGTATCGATGGTGATAACACTATCATGGATTTTTTTGGCACGTACCTCTATAGTCTCCGTAGCTTCTTTTTTCTTTTCTGTACATGAAAATATCATCAAAATACAGAAAATACACACAAATTTCTTCATTATATAAGTTTTATACCTACAAATAAAGGGCATTCACAACAAAAAAAGAAGGGTAGGGAACATTTAGTTGTTCGAGCAAGGAGAAAACGGGAATTTTATTGGTATTTGAAAAGCTATACTTAGCCCATAAAAGTAATTTAACCTATGCCTGTTATCAACACCAAAGATTTATTGAGTCAATTGTCGCAATTGGAAGAATCCCTTAAAAAGTTCTCTTTTGAAGAATTAAGTACTGAAGAGGCCACCATCCTAGGTTCATCTTTCAGACACTTTAAAAAATTACTAGAAACTAAAATCTTTGATCCCAATTCGGATATTCCGAAAGAAGAAATCAAAAAGACTTCCGAAACCATGGGTGCAGAGAATAATAAATCTAACAATGCGGCCAACTTTATTGCGCATGTGAGTCATGAAATCAGAACTCCGTTGAACGGAATAATTGGGTTTGCAAATCTTCTAAGAGAAGAAGAACTAAACCCAAGCCAAATAAAAAAAGTTGAGGCCATACAATCCACCTCTTATTCGCTAATGGAGATTATCAACGAAGTATTGGAATATTCCAAGCTTACTTCTGGAGTTGACGATTTTAATGCAATTGATTTTAACTTCAAGGCGTCCGTACAGGACGTTATGTTCCTATGTAAGACTTTGATTGTGGATAAGAATGTTGATTTGCGTGCTACAATAGATCCTAAAATACCTCATACCTTAGTCGGAGACCCTTCTAGACTTTCGCAGATATTGCTAAACCTTTTGGGGAACGCTATAAAATTTGTAGAAAAAGGTCATATTGAATTAACGATCAACTTGAAAGAGAAAAAAGGAAACACACATGTTTTAGACTTCAAAGTAACCGACACGGGAATAGGGATTTCAAAATCACAATTAGAAAATATTTTTGAAAGCTATAAACAAGCGGAGAAAACTACCTTCTCCAACTACGGCGGTTCTGGACTAGGATTAAGTATAGTTAAAGAAATTATTGAAAAACAAGGCGGGCAGATAGACGTAATAAGCGAAGTAGGAAAAGGCACTACATTCCATTTTACCATTCCCTTTGAAAAAGGAAGCCATTTAAATATTCCCAAAAAGACAATTAATACCATAAATGTCCAAAAGGGTAAGGAATTACTACGCGGCACAAGGTTGTTGGTGTTCGAGGATAATCTCTTAAACCAGCATTTGATCAGCGAACAGCTGCATAAATGGGGCTGCAAGGTATATGTTACAGCAGATGCCCAGAAAGGTTTCCATATTTTGCAAACACAGGCAATTGACCTTGTTTTAATGGATTTAAAAATGCCCAATATGTCCGGGTTCGAGGTTGCTGAAAAAATTCGCCTCAATGGGAATAAGAATATAAGTGGTGTTCCTATTATTGCGATTAGTGCCGATTTTACGGCCAAAGACCAAGAATTTTGTCTTGTATCCGGAATTGATGATTTTATACTAAAACCATACACCTTAGATGAACTGCTACTTAAAGTTCTTAAACACAAAAAGGAAAAAGCGCTAACGGAGGATAGCAAAAATCTCTTGAAGCAAAAGACCATTTCTGTTAAACAATCATCATTAATAGACCTTAACAGGGTTTTTGAAGATTGTTTCGGCGAAATAGAAATGTTGATGGAATTGGTGCGGCTGTTCAAGCAAAACGTCTTTGAGTTTATAGGGTCCGTGAAAATTAATCTAGCTCACAACAATTTAAAGGAAGTCTCTTTGGCGGCCCACAAGCTAAAGGCTGGATTGGCGATGATGAAAGCTGGGCATTTGCGAGAGCTCATCATAGCAATTGAAACCAGTTGTAAAAACAATGATAAGTCAGAAACCTCAAGACTTTATGAGGAATTTCTAGTGGCTTATCCCAAGAATGAAAAGGCTATTGACAGGGAATTGGTCATACTAAAGGAAAAACATAAATGATGAAGAAAAGGATTTTACTTGCAGATGATGACGAACTACTTGCATCATTATTGAATTTTAGACTAAAAAAGGGGGGCTATGAAGTACATCACTCCTGCAATGGTAAAGAGGTCAAGGAATATTTGTCCAAGGAGATGCCGGATATTATAGTTAGTGATATAATGATGCCCTATTTCTCAGGTATTGAATTAATAGATTATGTAAGAAATCAACTAAAATCCAAAACGCCTATCATTATTATTTCTTCTGCAGGAAACGAAGAAAACGTTTTAAGTGCATTTGATTTAGGTGCCAATGATTTCATATCTAAACCCGTTAGCCCCTCAGAATTATTGGTGCGTGTAGCAAGAGAATTAAATAAGGTATAGTCTATTTTGTCAATAATCCCCAAGACATATAAAATAACCGCATTGATAAGTGCTCCAAAAATCGATACCGATTTACTTTGGAGCCTTTCTGCTTTTTTTATGTCATTGGGACTAATTTATTTTGTGTCCGTCTTTTATTTTAGAAATAGGATTTCTAAAAAATCCAGAAAAGTAAAAGAAAAGAAAAAGGAGCTTTCTCCTATGATTAGTG
>JBARUM010000092.1:0-2654 GCA_049645725.1 Maribacter sp. | reverse complement strand
GCTTTTGCTTCTTTAAAGTTTAATAGTTTTCTATGGTCTGTACCAAGTGTATTATAAATGGCAGCAATTAATAAACTATCCTCTTTTTCTGTTATAAAAGGTAATGCTTCGGTTAAGGTTTCTTTACTTCCAAAAAAATCATTTTGATTCTTTTGAATAGTCGCCATATTTAAAAGATTTTTTCCGACCTGACTACTATCCATTATTTTCTCAAAATAATTCTTTGAATTATTGTAATTAATGAATGCACTATCGAGCATTTGGGCGACTTCGCCATAATAATAGCCCATCAAATAATATTGCTTACCGAAAATAAATTCATCGTTATTTTCATAAGCACTTTTTAAAAACAGTTTATTGAAAATCAAAAGACTATCGTATTCTTTTATCGAAAAATGAATTGAGTTTTTTTTATAAATAACTTCGTAATAAGTTGTGTCCTTATGTCTCTTGCTTACATAGATAAATGATTTGTTAATAGCTTTTTTACGCTGTTTTAAAGAAAAACTATTGTCTTTGGAGATTTTATAATAAAACAAAACACTGTCCCTTGATTTGCCATGGGCTATGACATTTTTTTCTGTGCTTATATCACAAGATTCCAACAACGTAATAAACACTAAAAAATAAAAGATTTTCAAAATGAATATTTTTTTAAAATATCTAAAAAAAGCTACACCTAAAGGTATAGCTTAAATAAATACAAATTATTAATGCAATCACTAGTTATCTGGTGGAGGTGGCGGTGTATCACCATCATCCCCTTCTGTAGCTTGAATATCATAAAGACTATCCCCTTCTGCCACAGAATCATCTGAACAGGAAAATAAAAACATATTAAAAACTACTGCCATTACGGCTATTATTACTTTTCTCATACTATTTAATTTTAAAAATTGGACATAAGAGTGGCCGTTTGGGATGTTCCCAAATTCATTTTCACAAACCCTTTTTAAGATTTAGAACACTCCTTTAATTTTTGGAAAGTGGAAATCAAATGCGGCAGTCTTTAACTACTTTCCATTTGGCCAAAAACAGGCCGCATTACAGATTTCCGTAAGTATGATTTTCTAGAAGTACTATGTTAGCAATGCATAGTGGAATCATCCTCGAGGACAAAGTTATATGAGGTAAAACGCTATTTTTATAAAGAATTCCAGATATTCCAATAGTTCCAAAGAATTCTGGAAAAATTCCGAAAATTCTAACTAAACCATGAAAATGAGGACAAGTGATAGCTATCAAAAAGAGGTTTTAGAAAAGTATAAGAAGGATAGGGGCGGTGCCATGATGAGCGGATTTTTGATTAATCCAACTCGCAGTCGTATTAGAGAGGCTTGTTTATGGCTACTGGAAAGAAGGAAAGAAAAAGATGATGAATATATTTTGAATCGTTTTTTTCAGTTTAAAGAAGGAGAGAATAGGGCAAGACATATTCAGGGGTTGAAAAGTGAAAAAGCGGATAAATTTGTACCTGTAATTAACTTTTTAAAAGGAAGAGTTCAGAAAACAAGTCCTGAAAATATAGAACTTATTAGTTGGCTTATCGATTTTAAACCTAGGCCCTATCAGGAATATTTAAAATCATATAATCTAATTTCTGAGTTAGGTCATTCAAAACTTGAAGATATAGATAAGCAGAAAGGCTCAGATATTAATAGGCTTGATAAGTTTTCAAAAAAGGAAAAAGAGATTGGAAAGAAAAAACTACCAGAAACCAAAAGGAATGAAGAAAAAAAGAAGAAGCGCTCGCGGATTATAACAATTTCTATCAGCGTGACGTTTGCAATGACTATACTAATTTTGGGTATGCTTAAATGGAATGCTAATCATCCAAATAGTATTTTAAAGGAAACTGAATGTATGACCTGGGCAGATTCCCTTTACGTGACTATTTCATGCGACCAAAGTCCTTTATCCAAATATGGAACGCAAGTGAAACCAATAGATAAAATGAAACTAAAAAATATGAGAAAAGTCGAAGTCAGTGCGGGCTATAAATTTTTCTCTGAAGATGGAAAACCTTTGATTTGGTATTATAAGAATAAAGAAAATAAACATGAATTTTTTACCTCCCCTGGACTGCATCCAGTAAATGGAGAAACCTTACGTAAAATAACGCCATATATCATTCAGACATATGTTCCGTTACATACAAAAAGTAAGAACTCTTTTGTACAATAAAATTTTATTTTCTAGCAAGAAATACACCCTTGTTCCTGCGGAAGTTGAAAATCCTCCTCCTACAATCCTGACCGAGCGGGCACGCTTCGCTGGCCCGCATTCGGTCGTCTTTCCGGCTACGGTTTTTCAACCCCCTCGCAGCCGCGCAAAAGCCCAAGCGGTAAAAAAACCGCTTGCCCTTTTTTCTCCCTACCCACAAAAAATTGGACTACTTATTGCCCCTTTTAATATTTTCTTCCAAATAAGCTAGTCCCAAATGGTCTAATATAAGAAGTCGTTTGGTCTAAAATGGTCTCTAATGGTTTCATATGGTTTTACGGTATAATATATTGATTATAAGATAGTTATATTCAAAATCTATTCTATATATTTATCCGTGAAACGGATAGCGAGGTGCATTCTAAGTAACTTAGAATTGTCTACTTCTGACGAAGTGTTTTGCCCTAAAGAGCAACGAAAATGGAACAACG
>JBARUM010000091.1:0-2463 GCA_049645725.1 Maribacter sp. | reverse complement strand
GCGCATAAAAAAGTAAATCTGTAAAGACTTCCGTATCTTTTTTAAGTCGAAAACGTAGATTGGGCTGTTTCTTATGCTTGTTTATACTATCAATGATCGATTGATGATTCATAGAGATTAAATTACGGTTCAAAATTAACCAATATATCCTATAGACTTTAGGTCAAATGGTTAACTTTAGCTTAAAATCACAACAGCTAAGTCGTATGTTAAATCCGGTAATTACCAAAGAGACCTTTCAATTTTTAAATGACCTAAAAGAAAACAACGACAGGGATTGGTTTACAGAACACAAAAAACGTTTTAAAACGCACGAAACTCAAGTTAAAACTTTTTTTAATGAAGTTTTAGAACAAATGAAATCCCATGATGAAATTGAAAAATTAAAGGTTTTCAGGATTTATAGGGACGTACGATTTTCAAAGGATAAAACACCGTATAAGTTTAACTTTTCAGCTTCTTTTACTAGAGGTGGAAAGCATAGACGAGGCGGTTATTACTTGCACATACAACCCAAAGGGAGTTTTATAGCAACCGGATTTTGGGCTCCAGAAAAGGAAGACCTCTTTAGAATACGTAAAGAGTGGGAGGTAGATGCATTGGAGTTGCGTAGAATTATTGATGAAAAAGAATTTAAATCGGTTTGGGGAAAGATGGCTGGTGATGAACTTAAAACAGCGCCAAAAGGGTTTGATAAGGAGGACCCGAATATTGATTTAATACGAAGAAAACAGTTTATTTTCGTGAAAAATTTTACTGATAAGGAAGTATTATCACCTAATTTTCACAAAACCGTAAATGATTCATTTATGGTCGTACGTCCGTTTTTTGACTTAATGAGTAATATCCTTACAACTAATTTAAACGGCGAATCTTTACTAGACTAGGACTACTTTTTCAAAAAATTGAATTTGGTCTTGAAGTCTCTTTATGACCATATTCATCATTCTTTTATTAAGGGCCGAAGAATTTTTAATATAGATTTCGTATTCTTCCAGAGTAAATTGACCAATCACCATTCCCTTAAGAGAGTTTCTGTATTTAATGTCTTTTTGAATGGCATTCGCAATATAATCCATACGCCTATCCAGTTTTAATTCGTAGAAAGCATTTTTTGTTTTTACGATGTAATTTTGGAAAGATGCCAATAAAAGATCGTTCTGTAATTTAAGTATAGGACGTAGTGTTTCGTTTTGAAAGTGCTCATCAGAACTCATATTCGGAAGTATTCTTGCGGAAGGGATTGAAGGGCGTATTTGAATAAACTTCTGGGACCTGTCGTTCATTATCATCTAATTTGTCTAAAGGTAATGATTAAGAATACCTATGTTTATGGGTAGAAGATTAGTTTTCAACGGGGTTATAAACAGAAACTGCATTTACTGTAAGGACGTTTTAAATTATTAACTATTTTTAGAGAAACATTACGTAAAAAATGAAATTTGGAAAAGTAGAACAACCAGAATTAATAGATTTCTCACTTCCCAAAGACCATCCAGAGACAGAAGTGTTACTAAGTGGACTCAAAGTTAAGAGCCCGTTGAAAATTCATGTAGGTTGTGCCAAATGGAACAAACAAGATCTTAAGAATTTCTATCCTAGAAGCATAAAAGATGAGCTTGCCTATTACTCCACACAGTTTAATAGCATTGAGCTAAATGCTACCTTTTATCGTATTTTCCCTTCGGAAACTTACAAAAAATGGAATGAAAAGACTCCAGACGATTTTATGTTCTTTCCAAAAATAGTTCAAAACGTGAGTCACTTACGCCGTTTAAACGATCAGGCTTATCCAATTTTGGATCAATACCTAACCAACACAGCTAATCTAAAGGGCAAATTAGGGACCTTATTCCTTCAAATGCATAATAATTTTGCCCCAAAGGATTGGGACAGGGTGGTGCGGTTTGTGGAGCGCTGGCCAAAAGAATTTCGTTTGGCCGTTGAGTTTAGGCATACGGACTGGTTCAATGATAAAAAAGTAGCGCAAGAGCTATATCATCTTTTGGAAGAAAATAACATTGCCAATATTTTAGTGGATACTGCGGGTAGACGTGATATTATGCATATGCGTTTAACTAACGACGAGTCGTTCATACGCTATGTAGGAGCCAATCATCCGAGTGACTATAAAAGGTTGGACGATTGGGTGACAAGACTCGAAGAATGGAAAGCAAAGGGTTTAAAAAAAATAAATTTCTTCGTCCATCAGAATATGGAACTGGAATCTCCGTTATTATCTGTTCATTTCATAAAAAAACTCAACGAAAGATTAAATAGCAACTTAAACGTTCCACAAACATTAATTCACCCTCCAAGCCTATTTTAAAAGGGTCTCAGAGATGCTCTTATAGTTTTAAGGGCTAATCTAATCTGTTTTGATTAAAGTAGGTTATTTTCCAAACTATTATTCCTTAACAAATTATCTTGGGGCATAAATAAGAATAGTTCAATTTCCTTGTT
>JBARUM010000090.1:0-10480 GCA_049645725.1 Maribacter sp. | reverse complement strand
AAACCTTATAATTCACTAGAAATAATTTCGTAGAGGGTAAATATGTAAAGGACGAAAAGGGAATTATTAGGCTTAAAATATTTCGTGCTCAAATGGTTGATGGCGTTTGGGCGGAAATTGAGGAGCTTCCCTTCAATAATAACGCATACTCGGTTGCGCACCCGGTTTTAAGTCCGGATGAAAAAAAGCTTTATTTTGCTTCTGATATGCCAGGAACATTGGGAGAGTCAGATATTTTTATGGTAACCATAAATGATGACCGCACGTTTGGAACCCCAAAAAATTTAGGTTCGAATATTAATACAGAAGCTAGGGAAACCTTTCCCTTTGTAACAAATGAAGAAATACTATATTTTTCATCGGATGGTCATCCGGGACTTGGTGGTTTGGACGTTTTTGCCTCAAAAATTAAGCGTCAAGATTTTACAGGTAAAGTTTTAAATGTTGGTGAGCCAGTTAACAGTAAGAATGATGATTTTAGCTTTATTTTTAGGGAGGAGGACAGAACGGGCTATTTGGCATCTGACCGCGAAGGTGGATTAGGAGCTGATGATATATACAGTTTTGTTGAAACTGAACCTTTAGTATTTGAATGCATTCAAAAAATTACGGGAACTGTAAGGGATAAAATTTCTAATGAAGTTCTTGTAGGGGCAACGGTCAAAGTTATTGATGAAAACAACGAGGAGATTTTGACTACCATAACTGATTCTGATGGGAATTATAGTCTGGTTCTAGATTGCAACAAAGGTAATTTTGTAAGGGCACTGATGGATGGATATATTCCCTTTGAAGAGTATATTGGGGTATCTGACGGTAAACCCAAAATTATAGATTTTTATCTTGAGCGAGATACAATTACTGCCGGGTTTGGCGATGATCTAGCAAAACTACTCCAATTAAGTACTATTTATTTTGACTTTAACAAATACAATATCCGAAAGGATTCGGAAATAGAGGTAGAAAAGGTTATTGCTGCGATGGAAAAATATCCTAGCTTAAAAATAAAGGTAAATTCACATACAGATAGTAGAGGTCCGGCTGCGTACAATCTATGGTTGTCACAAAAAAGGGCAGAATCTACCATAAATTATATGATAGCAAAAGGTATTTCTGCTGATCGTTTGGAAAGCGAAGGTTATGGGGAAACGAAACTCATTAACGAATGTGCAGATGGAGTCAAATGTTCCTCTGAAAAGCATGATTTAAACAGACGTTCGGAGTTCATAATTCTGGAATAAAGCGAATTCAAATCCTATAAAAAAGCAGCTAATTTGAAGCTGCTTTTTTTATTTCTACTTTATTAATTAGATAAAAATCTTATTTAAGAACACCAGGATTAGGAAATTTGGAGTATTGTTTTTCTACAATTCTATAAATGTACAACTTCACTTTAAGTAGCGTTCACGTTAATAATGAATCATTACACAACATAAATTACTGCTCTGCTGCTAATATCTGTATTTTGTCATACAATTTACATGAAATCAAATCGTGAAATCATTTTTTTTGAATATCCAGTTTTGTATTTTTTTTATGTGCGCTAGTTTTGTTTATTCCCAACAAACATTTTTAGACAACTTCAGTGGTAGCCCATATACATACGCAAATAACAACGGTACCAATAATTTTTCATCCGATTGGATAGAAGGGGGAGATGACAATTCGCCCAATGGAGGTAATATTAGAGTAGTTGCCGACAGATTAAGGTTTCAAAATCTAGACAACAGATTTATTTACAGACAGGTACCTTTGGCTGGCGCATCATCTGCCACCTTTACACTAGATTATGATGCAGTAAATAGAAATGGTGAAAACTTACTAGTATTTATATGGAATCCTGGTGCAAATACGTTTAATCAAATTGCCAATATTAATACCTCGAATACAGGCTCTATAAGTTACAACCTTACAGCCGCGGAAATTGCCTCCAATCCCCGGGTATTATTATATAGGGGCGATACTGATTGGCCTAACAATGCAAGAATTTTTGTAGATAACGTACAATTCTCTGCTACATTTAGTCCACAAATTATAATTGATGATTTCAACGTGAATGAAAGTGACGGATCCATTACTGTTACTGCACGCCATGAGGGAGCAAATGCCTCTGGTGCTTTTACTGTAAACTACACAACTGTGGATGGTTCGGCGAATGCTGGTAGCGACTACACGGCAACTTCTGGTACGCTAAGCTTTAATGGGATATCAGGTGATACCGACACCATTACAATACCTATTCTAAACAACCCTGGTATCGAGTTTAATGAAACATTATTGTTACAGTTTACCGCTTCCTCCGATGGATCTGTAGATTTTTCCGATACCGCTACTGGAACAATAATTGATCCTGCTAATAACCCACGGCCCTATGAAGAGCGGTTCGCTATGAATCTGCAAGGTAATTTTAAGATGTTGGGAAATACAAATCTTCAATGTGTTTCTGGCTGTCCAGCAACACCAACAACAAATAACCCCTCTGTGGTCATGGGTTATGCGGATATTGATGGAATTGGATCTACGGTAAACTCGAGTAGTAGTAACCTAACTATTCCAGCGGGAGCTACGATTACATATGCTGGACTTTATTGGGGAGGTCTCTATAATAGTGGTAATGGTGGTATTACAAACCCCTCAGGAACCTTGAGTATTGATCAAGTAAAATTTAGAACACCAACATCAGGTGCTTATTCTACTATAGCTGCAGAAGCAAGAAATATTGAAACTGGAAGTTTCTCGGGATGGGATTCCTTTATGGCCCACGCCGATGTTACCAGTATGGTACAGTCTGGTGGAAATGGAAATTATTTTATTGCTGATTTAGCCTTAGCTACCGGAAGTTCTTTTACAGGGCCTTATGGCGGTTGGACTATGGTAGTTATTTATGATGACCCTTCAGAAAAATCCAGAAACATATCACTCTGGGACGGTTTTGACTTTTTTGGTTTTGGTGCAAACGATTCTTTTACTGTAACGGGACTACTAACACCTACATCCGGGACTTTTGAGACGCATGCGGGATATTTTGGTTTCGATGGTGAAGCAAGTTCTACGGGAGACTTTGTGAGTATAAATGGAACAGCGCTTTCTAACGGACTGAACCCTAATAATAATACCCTTAACGGAACTATTTCCGAATTTGGGGTGGATGTGGGAGGGAGAAATCCAAGTTTTGCATACAGCTGGGGTATAGATATCGATGTTTTTGATGCAACAGGTTTAGTCCCTAACAGTGCCACGGATATGAATGTGGTACTGGGTAGTAGTAGCGAGGGTATATGGGGCGGTGTCTTTGTAACTTCCAATGAGATTGCATTTCCAACAGTGGCAAACATAGAATTTTCTCCTTCTACAATTGATTTAGGAGAAGAATCTACCGTAACTATTACAATTGACAATCCATCAAATGGGGTCTCTCTTACCAATTTTGAATTGACAAATACTTTACCGTCAGGAATGGTAATAGCACCTAGTCCCGACGCCACATCTAGTTGTGGAGGTACTATTTTTGCAACCTCGGGTAATAATTCTTTTTTTGTTAGTGGAGTGGCCATACCTGCAGGGTCTAGTTGTAGTTTTACTTTTGATGTGACTACTAACGTTTCTGGAAGTTTTGCGAATACAATATTTGCTTCTGACGTATCTAATGACCAAAACATACCATTATCAGGAGATGACTCAGCCACGCTGACTGTTAATACTTTGCCTGATAATGATAATGATGGTATTGATGATATAAGCGATTTAGATGATGATAACGATGGTATTTTAGATACAGTAGAGTGCGGATATTCCATACTATGGGTGTTGAACGGAACAGCAGGACCAGAAGAACAAAACGTTATTGATAAATTAATTGCCATGGGTCACAGTGTAACTGTTGTTGATGATAATGTAGGAGATAATGTGGATAATTTTGATGTAACTTTTCTACATGAAGATGTGTTTAGTGGTACAGCGGTGAGTAATATGACTAATCTTACCACAACCAGCAAGGGAATTATAACGAGTGAACAAGCTTTACATGATGAAATACTTGGAGGTCCAGACGGAGGTACTGCAAATAGTACGTTCATAGATGTTGTGAATACTGCCCATCCCATAACTGAAAATTTATCACTAGGTAATTATACTATTGGCGATGCAGGTCATTATGCTGGGAATCTTACCTCTGGAACGGTTTTAGCAAATCATTCAAACGGTAACATAGCCATTGCCGTATGGGAAGCGGGAGATGCCATGGAAACTGGAAACGCACCAGGCCGAAGAGCTGTGGTACCACATTCTAATGACGGTGCAGGCCTTAATACTGCTGGAGAAGACCTTTTAGTAAAGGCTATATTATGGACTGCCGGTGATACACCATTAATATGCGATACTGATTTAGATGGTATTATTAATTCTTTTGATACTGATAGTGATAATGATGGATGTAATGACGCCAACGAGGCATATAGTAATGCCAATACAGATTCAGATGATAACGGAATGTTTGGTTCTGGGATGCCAACCGTAAATTTAGATGGTACTGTGGCAGCGGCAACCTATCAAATTCCAGCGGATAATGATTCAAATGGTATTTATGACTTTTTGGAAAATGGTACACCAAGTATAAATTCTCAACCAGTAGATATAAATATCTGTCCAGGTTGTACAGGAAGCTTTACTGTCACTGCAATTGCGGATACATATCAATGGCAACTATTTAATGGAACTTCATGGGATGATTTGTCTGATGGAGGTATTTTCAACGGGACTACAACGGGCACTTTGACGTTGACAGGACCAACAATATCTAACGACGGAGACCAGTTCAGGGTAATGGTTTCAAATTCCTCCTTTGTCTGTGCCACAGAAACCTCCAATACCGCAAATCTTACCATAGCGGTAAGCACAGTGATTACCAACAGAAGAATTACCTATAGAGTAAATAAAAATTGATAGGGTTTGTAATATCAAATAATTAATTCAAATACCATAAAATATCTTTTCTAAATATCTGTAAAGCATCGTTTTTATTAAGTATTTCGATGAAATTAAATATCTAGATTTTATTCCACTATATCAAGGAAACCGCACTTTTTAAGATTTATACAGTACTATTTTATAGTTACACAACATTTATTTTCAATACCTAATGTAGTAAACTAATTTTAGTTCCTAAAGCAAACATTTGGTTTCGGTTCTTTAACTATCCAAAGGTTTGAGCTATACCAAACATGTATTACTTAAAATTATTATTTTCATTTGAATTATCAAGTAAATTACTTCTTGTTCTTAGCTTACTATTTACGGTAACTATTACGGCGCAAACCACATTTACCGAAAATGCTGCTGCCTATGGCTTAAATTTAGGACAAAGAAAAGATGGCGGCCATGCATGGGCAGATTTTGATGGTGATGGTCTTTTAGATGTTCTCGTTCTGGAGAATAACAACGGTAATAGCATAAAGAGTTTCTTAATGAGGCAATCTCCGGCTGGGACTTTCACAAACGTACAAGCTACACTTGCTCCTGGTATGTTAGGGGATTTTGCAGAGAGACAGGCCGTTTGGGGGGATTTGAATAACGATGGTAGACCGGATTTCATGATTAATTCAAGCGGTAACGGACCAAGGGTAGCATTGCAAATATTTATTCAAAATCCAGATGGAACTTTTGGAGACGGAATAGGAGGTACTGCACCAATGACGGTAGGTAGAAACGCTAGTTATACCTATCAAATAAATCCCATTAATGCCGAGGGAGCCGGTTTTTTTGATTTTGAGGGAGATGGTGACTTGGATATATTCTTTGATAGCCATAACTACGGAATAGAAATTTTACGAAATAATTATATAGACCACACAACAAGCACTATCACAAACCCAGGGCCAAATGTAATGTTCACGCATATTACTAATTTAAATGGTAGTCCTAATGTTCAATTTGGTCTAAACCAGTATGCCACAGATGGGGATTATGGATCAGCGGCAGATGTTAATGACGATGGTTGGGTCGATATTTTTATGAGAAAACGCGATGAGAACGATTTCTTCCTGAACCAAGGAGGAATGTTCACTAATGGAGCGGATTTGGCACAAGCGGCCAACGCGAATAAGGGAGCCAATGGTCTTTTTGATTTGGACAACGATGGCGATTTGGATGCCGTATGGACAGAAAATGGTTTAACGCAAATATTCCGAAATGATGGCCCAGGTGTATGGTCTCCTTTAGGGGCAACTACTTTTCCTGGGTTACCGCAACCTTCCAATATTGATAATGGGTCTTCAGGAAATGACATTGATGCGCTAGCTGGAGGAGATATAGATAATGATGGAGATATTGATATTTTATTTGTTGGTGATAACAGAAGTTATCTGTTTATAAATCAATTGAATAGTCCAACTCCTGCACCGGGAGTAATAGGAAGTGGCTCAGCAATGTCCTTTACGCTAGATGCGCAGCAATTCAATGTAGGAAGAAACGGGGAGGGTACGACCATGGTGGATATTGATGACGATGGCGATTTAGATATTTATATGAATATCGATAATAATAATAATCAATTGTATATAAACAATTTACCTGCAGCGAATAGAAACAATCATTTGGTCATAGATGTAACAGAGGACCGGGATGCTGACGGCACAACGGGGGGCTTTCCAGGAAGAGTGGCAATTGGTACTAATGTGTTGATTAGAGACTGTTCTGGTAATATTATTAGTGGTTTAAGACAGGTGAATGGTGTTTATGGTCACGGGACACAACAACCGGAAGAAGTACATTTTGGTCTGCCACTTGGAGAAAATGAAACTTATATCATTGAGGTGAGATATCCCAATTTTGTACATCCCACTAATGGTGTTACCAGGTTAATTGCCACGGTAATTGCGCAGCCAAGTGCAATTCCTGGCACAAATCGTTACGACCTTTCAACAACTGATGCAGAAATAATAGAAAACGTGAATCCACCCAATGCGGTAGACGATTTAGAGACTGTTTCCTATGGAAATACGGTATCTGTTCAGATAAGTTTATTCGATAATGATTCAGAACCGGATGGGGAGAATTTTTTTATAGAAAGCGTTGTGCAACCTGCTGTAGGCTCAGTTGTCATTGATGATGCGGATTTGGGTCTTGTAACGTATACCTATAGTGCTGGAATTCCCTTTCCGGGAACAACCTTTGACTACACTATAACAGACTCCACTGTTTCAGTTTGTCCAGCATTAGGAAAAAGTGATACCGCTACCGTTACCATCTTCGAACCCTGTGGGGATTCGTCAGGTTTGGATACCGATGGTGATGGATTTAATAATATCTGTGATTTAGACGATGATAACGATGGAATTTTAGATGTAGATGAGAGACCCCAAACCGTGTTATGGGTAACAAATGGAACCCCGAGTCCAGAAGAACAGAATACAATCGATAAATTGACGGCTTTTGGTTGGTCGGTAACTGTAGTTGATGATTCCGTGGGAGGCGATGCGAATAACTATGCAGTAACTTTCCTTTACGAGGATGTTAGTAGTGGTACCGCACTTGCAAATGTAGCCAACATATTGTCTACGGGCAAAGGTGTTATTACCACGGAGACATTTTTACATGACGACTTGTTAGGTGCAAATACTGGTGCCACTAACAATACGGCTTTACTCAATATAATTAATAATGCCCACCCCGTAACCTTTGGATTACCTTTGGGCAATTATGATATCGGAGATGCATCTTCTAGGGCAAACGGACTCAGTTCAGGAACAGTTTTAGGCCTTCATCCAAATGGCGAGGTTTCCTTGGCGGTATGGGAGCAAGGTGATGCCTTGGATATTGGTTCTGCACCGGGGCGAAGAGCTATCGTTCCTCATACCAATTCAAATGGAGGATTCAATACTGCCGGTGAAAATTTATTGTTCAATGCAATAGCTTGGACAGCTGGCATTGATACCGATGGCGATGGCCTGGATAATCATTTGGACACGGATAGCGATGGTGATGGCTGTAGTGATGCTAATGAAGCCTATGCTGATGCAAATGCCGATGGCGGTGACAATGAATATTATGGTACAGGTAACCCTCCGCCGACAAATGGAGATGGCACCGTAATTGGAGCTTCTTATGCACCCCCTGTCGATTCTGATAGTAATGGGACTGCTGATTATCTTGAAGATAGTGCCGCTCCTTTAATTTCAAATCAACCAACTGATTTAAACGTTTGCCCCGGATGTACCGGTAGTTTATCAGTTACTACAATGAATGCTGATACTTATCAATGGCAGATTTTTAATGGTTCTTTATGGGTAGATTTGACTGATTCCGGAATTCATAGCGGTACTAATTCTGCTACTTTGACCGTCACGAATGTTGCTTCTTCCGATAATGGAAATCAGTATCGGGTAATCGTTTCAAGTTCTAATTTTGTTTGTTCTAGTGTGACATCAAGTGCGGTAACGTTGACTGTTGCCGTCACTACGGTAATTACCAATAGAAGAATAACATATAGGGTAGATAAAAACTAAAATCATATATGTTCTAAGATTTATTTGAGTTCTTGAGCAATGATTCTCAAAATTCCAACAAGAAATCGAACATTTACCGAAGCTTTTTTTGATAGATATCATGACTTGTTAGTGTCGTAGAATTGATACTGATGAGATAAAAAGCCTATAGCTATTTCTCATTTTTTAGAACTATGAATGTATAATTTTGAACAAATTCCATCTTCCATTCACCGGTTTAATTTAATACTTCAGCGAACTTTAGATAAGTATAGAGTGTTCTGAAATACTATATAAATCAATACCTATTCGATGAAATGTATCAACTGGAAAAAATGATTTTATAAACTCAAACCTCATGTTTGCCTACATATACTATGCAAATATCTCAGTACACAACATTTATTTTAAGGACTACTTGTTATAATGAATATTTGTAAGGTGTGATTGCCCCTAATTTCTATTGTCTTGAAATAATGGAAAAGTTAGCAGTTCACGACTAGAAAAATCAATATGATTACAGAATTCCTGAAGATGAAATTGAATTTTAAAATTATGAAGAGTCAAGCTACTACAACCAAGAGTTACTCCATTAATGGATTAATGGTAATTTGCGCTTTATTGTTGTCTACCATCTCCATAGCCCAAACTACGGTAACCTTAGAAGATCAATGTAATTGTGAAGTATTACAGGGGACAGATGTTTCTGCTCCTGGTGCAATTACACCAATAGGTGCGGATTTAGGAGATTTATATGTAAATACCACTTCCGGTACAATTTATTTCTGGGATGGCGATTCATGGGAATTGACAACAGCAGCCAATACTGATAATCAACAACTTCAAAATTTTACTTTTGATGCCGCTACCAACGTCTTGACACTAGATTTGGAAAATGGAGGAAGTGTGAATGTAAATCTTACCGATTTGCAAGATACTTTGGTAGATACCAATACGACGAATAATCGAATTGAAGTTGCTGGCCCTAATTTGGTAATTACGGATAGTGAGAACAATACAATTTCCATTCCTTTGGCGGACATCGCCGCGGCGACGGACACGAACACGACCAACGCGACCTTCACGGTTGTGGGAACCGATTTGGTGATCACGGACAGTGAGAACAACACGGTCAGTGTCCCTGTAGCGGACATCGCCGCCCTGGCGGACACGGACGACCAGGCCTTGAGCTTGGCTGCAGGCAACATATTGACCTTGGAAGATGGCGGTACGGTAGACCTTACCCCATACTTGGACAACACGGACGACCAACAGATAACCGCTTTCAGTCTGGACGGTGCGACCAACGTATTGACGCTTACCTTGGAGGACGGCGGCACGCAGACAGTTGACCTTAGCAACATAAGCACGGACGACCAAGCTTTGAGTTTGGCTGCAGGCAACATATTGACCTTGGAAGATGGTGGTACGGTAGACCTAACGCCATACTTGGACAACACGGACGACCAAACGGCGACGGAAGTAGCTGTAACGGATGCGGCAGGTAACTTCACGGCAACGGACGTTGAAGGCGCATTGGCGGAACTGGCCACTGGCAGCACGGACGACCAGGCTTTGAGTTTGGCTGCAGGCAACATATTGACCTTGGAAGATGGAGGAACGGTAGACCTGACCCCATACTTGGACAATACGGACGATCAAACAGCTGCAGAAGTAACGATAGTGGACGCTGCCGGAAACTTTACCGCTACGGAGGTGGAGGGTGCCTTGGCGGAACTCGCCTTGGCAAGCACGGACGACCAATTTGATGACGAAGTAGATTTAAGAACCCCGATTGATGTTGATGAAGGAGGGGTTGGTTCACCAACTTTGGAAACAAATGTGGAAGAGGTAATTCAAGCCATAGCTCCTATTACTTCCAAAGCGGCAAGAATATTTTATCCACCATCAATCGCTGTTGATGTTTCAACTACAGGAAATAATAGGACTATAGACCTTTACGCTCAATATTTAGATCAATATGGTGGTACGGCGGCAAA
>JBARUM010000089.1:0-4688 GCA_049645725.1 Maribacter sp. | reverse complement strand
GCACCGGAGGGCTCACCCTTGAAAGTCATTGTCATATCAAATTCTACATTTTTCGGGAAGGCCTTTGTGCGGTCCAAATCAAAACTGCTTCTATCCTTATCTAAACTATAAGAACCTTGTTTGGCTCGCTTTAGTCTTTCAGATACACCATGTGCGTCTTGCATCAAAAAGTCTGTGATATCGATGACATAGGTACCATTGTCTTCCTCTTCTATCTTAAACCCCCCCAATATAGACTTAGCAAAAGCCTGCTCCACGGATTTGCGTTCCAAGTCATTTTCAGTTAACGCCCTAAACTTTAGATTTGGCTGAATTAAAAGTAATTTATTTCCTGCTTTTTTAAAGTATACTACCTGTTCATTACCTAGTTGTCCTCTGTCCAGACCAATATCATTACTCCCAATACCACTACTTAGAGAATAGACATATAAAAATTCGTCATCCAGTTTTTTTACTTCCAAATAAATTTTATCGTTCCCTTCATCATAGTGAAAGTCAAAAAAGCCATCGTACTTTTTAAAATCCTTTTTCTTTTCTGAAAATTGTGCGGTAAGAAGGTGACAGGAAAAAATCCCTACCAACAAAATGGTCATATTTTTCATAACAGCTTATTTAGGCTCTAAAAGTATATAAAAACTTACAAAGGATTCTTTACAGGAAACAAGAAACTGAAAAAAATGGAATTACTAATAAAACATAGCAATTTTAAAAAAAAGCTAAAAATCAATAAAGATTAATCTCAAAATCGCATGTGATATTGTTTTAAAAACCAGTATCTTTTGAGAAAACTGAAATAGAATGGGTAACATTGAAAATCAAATCTTTTCTTCTTATCAAAGGAATCCGGAATTATATGATGAAATATATGATCATGAAGGAAAAGTTAAAGAAATTTACCAAAAGCTCTTCGAGATTTATGGAGAACATTCTATTAAAGATTATGTTAATTTAAATTCAAAAGCCAAATCTTCATTTTTCAATCAAGGGATCACCTTTCAGGTCTACGGTGATAATGATGTACAAGAAAAAATATTTCCCTTCGATCTGTTTCCAAGAATTATAGACTCGGACGAATGGGATATTATTGAACGTGGCTCAATTCAAAGAAGTAAGGCACTAAATCTATTTCTATGGGACATATATCACGACAAGAAAATCCTAAAGGATAAGGTTGTTCCTGTAGACTTGATTACCTCTTCCGCTAATTATCTAGACCAGATGAACGGTATAAATCCTCCTGGCGGTATTTATAATCATATTTCAGGGACTGATGTCATTAAACACAAGGATGGTAAATATTATGTTTTAGAAGATAATATAAGGTGCCCTTCTGGTGTTAGTTATGTCATTTGCAATCGCACAGCCTTAAAAAAGGCTCTTTTTGGTGTTTTCAATCATTATCAGACCCATACCGTAACCAATTATGCTGAAAATCTGCTAGAGCTTTTAGAATCTGTAAAACCTAAGCATGTAGATGTTCCAAATGTCGTAGTCATCACTCCCGGAATGTTCAACTCTGCTTTTTATGAGCATTCCTATTTAGCGAAGACCATGGGCGTGGAATTGGTAGAAGGGCGTGACCTTTTTGTGGAAAATGACTTCGTATATATGAAAACCATAAAAGGACCTGAACGTGTTGATGTCATTTACAGAAGAATAGATGATCAATTTATAGACCCCTTAGAATTTAGACCAGATTCCGCCCTTGGGGTCCCTGGATTATTTGCAGCCTACAAAAAAGGAAATGTCACTCTGGCGAACGCTCCCGGTACCGGTGTTGCCGATGACAAGGCTGTTTATACCTACATGCCGCAAATTATTAAATATTATTTGGACGAAGAGCCAATTCTTAATAACGTGCATACCTATCATTGCAGTAGACCGGAAGAATTAAAATATGTCTTGGATAATATTCCCGAATTGGTCATAAAGCCTGTGGATGAAGCCGGCGGCTATGGAATATCTATTGGGAATAAATTGACCACGGAAGAAATAGAAAAGGTAAAAGCGGAAATAAAGGAAAATCCAAGAAAATATGTAGCGCAGCCAATAATGTCCCTTAGTGTTCATCCTACCTATATTGATGAAACGGAATCCTTTGAACAGCGTCATGTGGATTTAAGGACTTATACCGTAATGGGAAAGGACAAAGAATTTGTTTTAAAGGGAGGTCTCACAAGAGTTGCATTGAAAAGAGGTAATCTTATTGTAAACTCCTCACAAGGTGGTGGTTCAAAAGATACCTGGGTACTAAAAAATAACTAAAAATATATGCTAGCAAGAGTAGCCAATAATTTATTTTGGATGGGGCGGTACATTGAACGCTCAGAACATGTAGCACGCTACATAAACGTAAATTACTTCTCATCCTTAGATGCTCCAAATATAAAATCACAAGATAGGCAGTTTGTTTTAAGATCTATGTTGTTTATGATCGGAGATCCCGAAGAAGATAATACCAAATTCCTGTTGGAAGAGGATGTGCTCTACAAAATTGGGTTGGATACCGATAATCCGTTTTCTATAATCAGTACGGTAAAACTTGCTAGGGAAAACGCGAACAGCGCGCGAGATTTGATATCAACAGAATTGTATGAGGCCATTAATAAGTTCTATCATTTCGTACTCAAATACCCTAAAGAAATATTCGTGAAAAATGGTCTTCATGATTTTACCAGTAATATTGCGGAAATGACCGCAATCCTTCGTGGAAAAATCAGGGGAACACTGCTACATGATCCGGTTTATGCAATTATCATGATGGGAATAAATATCGAAAGGGCTACCCAAATTACCCGTATGATAAATTCTAAATATAATGATGCACTTTTATCTCAAGGCAGTTATGGGGACAAATTCAGCAAAAGTTTCGAATGGACAACATTGCTAAAATGCGCTGAATCTTATGATATGATGCGCAGATTCTATAAAAAAACGCCTACCAGTATATACACTCTGGAGTTTTTAATACTCAACCCAAATTGCCCTAGATCAGTAATGAATTCACTAAATCAGGTGAATGAGCATGTAAAGATGTTAAATCCTGAAAAAAGGTACAACAATGATTCAACTGCCTTTTTAATAGGTAGGGTACGTGCGGAATACGAATTCAAATATGTTGAAGAAATAGAAAAGGATATTAAGTCCTTTATTGAGGATATTTTAGACAGTTTGGTAAAAATAAGTAACAAAGTAGATGAAGAGTTTTTTAATTACTAAGACCATTATTTAAAGGTATCTTTGGTAACTATGCCAAATCAATATAAAATCACCTATAAAACTGAAAACATTTATGAGCATTGGGTAAACGATGCATTTTGGCAGTTTCTAATTATTCCAATGGAAAACAATACCCAACATCATGTTGATGTAGAGTTTTCAAACTCACTATATGCGAATAATGAATTTTCGATCAATGGCTTTGGTTTTAGGACCATAAGGGTTAACCCAAAAAAAAAATTTAAGGAGATTAATTTTGAGGCTCACTTTAGTTTTATAAAAGACATCGTAGATCCTTTTAATTTCCCCTTAGATTTAGATTCTTCTTTGGCAAACCTACGGATTAAGGAACTAAGTTTTAAAATAGATTTTGAAGCTTTTTTGAGAAGCACCACATTAACTAAATTACCAGAGAGCACCTCATCAAAATTTGTATTTAATGAGTCATATTCTATTTTTGAAAATTTACTAGAATTAAATCAGTGGACTTTTGATTATATTAAGTTCAGAACCGGTGTTACCCAAGTAGATACATTACTTAGCGAAGTTATTTCTTCAAAAGAAGGAGTATGTCAAGATTTCACCCATTTATTTTCCGCCATGGCCAGAAAAAATGGCATCCCAACGCGCTATGTCTCAGGATACCTAAATCAAGAACATGGTCTTATTGGCGATTCCCAGATGCACGCGTGGGCAGAGGCATATATTCCCCAAGTGGGCTGGAAGGGTTTTGACCCAACCAATAACATCTTGGCAAATACCAATCATATTAAGGTTTGCCACGGTAAAGATTATAAAGATTGTGCCCCGTTAAGAGGAGTTATTTATTCCCAAGGACAAAACAAAACGTCTCATTCTGTCTTTGTAAGCAGCCAACAGCAGCAATAAAATAATTCAGCAACCATAAGTTGTAAAAAAGAGTATTATTTTTACCCCAAATTCAGTATTATGACAATTACTACAGACCACTATAATGGTCTTATAGATCGCCTTGGCGCGTTAAGGAGGTATCTTTGACATTGATGCCAAACTTATTGAAATCGAAAACGAACAGGAAAAAACCTTAGCACCAGACTTTTGGGACAACCCCCAAGAGGCTCAGGCACATATGAAATTTATCCAATCCAAAAAGCAATGGGTAGATGATTTTAATATGGCGAAAACATTGGTCAATGACTTAGAAGTTTTATTGGAGTTCCAAGCAGAGGGAGAAATCTCGGAAGCCGAAGTTGAAAAACAGCATGAGAAAGCCCTAAATGTTCTGGAAAAAATGGAATTTAAAAATATGCTTTCGGAAGAAGGTGACGAACTCCCTGCGGTTCTACAAATTACGGCGGGTGCGGGAGGCACGGAAAGCTGTGATTGGGCCGCCATGTTAATGCGTATGTATATGATGTGGGCCGATAAAAATGGATATAAAGTTAAAGAACTCAATTACCAAGAAGGTGATGTAGCGGGTATTAAAACCG
>JBARUM010000088.1:0-2636 GCA_049645725.1 Maribacter sp. | reverse complement strand
GAACGGAACAGGCTCAAAAACTAGAGAGTAATCTATTAGAATATGTAAAAAAAGGTGGAGGACTAGTAGTCTTACACGGGGCTGTTACGATGCTGAACAAATCTATGGATTTCAGCCAATTGGTTGGTGGGAGTTTTGATTATCACCCTGCGCAACAAAAGATTAAAATAGACTTGGTAGATACAGGTCATCCGATGGTCAAAGCTTTTGAAGGCAAAGGCTTTGAACATGTAGATGAACCATATATATTTAATAACGCCTATGATGACTTGGATTTTAGGCCTTTGCTTTCCATGAAAAAGAAAGAGATCGAAGGACTTAAAGACAAAACCGGGGATAGCATCAAATATGTTTCTTGGATAAAAAAATACGGAAAGGGAAGAGTATTTTATTGTTCTCCTTCTCATAATCCCCAGAGTTATAACAACCCTCAAATACTTCAATTTATTTTGGATGCCATGCAATACGCGGTAGGTGATTTAAAGTGTGACGATAGTCCCTTGAAATAGTTAAATCTTTATTTTACAAATAATTCAAGAAGTTCTTCTTCCGTATACTCTCCTCCTTTTGGTTCTAGATTACGTAGTTTTTTAATCTTATTGGCAGACAAAACTTTAGGTTTGTCCGAAAATGAGTTGGTTACATAGGAAATGATATCAGAGATATCTTTATCCGATAATTCTTCATTGGCAATTAGTCCTGGCATAGCTTGATTAAGCTCATACAATTTTCCATTTACATGAACAGGCCCGGAGAGGCCATGTAGCATTATTAATCCAAGTCTTTCCATCGGATGGGACATGTACTCGGAATTCACTAAAGGCGGCGCCAAACCCTCTATCCCATCTCCATTAATACCATGACATGCAGCACAAATTTGACGAAATAGTTTAGCTCCTCTTGTTCTATTATCCTCTGCTAAAATTCTATCTGTAAAAATTACATTTTTATTTCCCTCGTTTTCGTTGTTAAGAACCTCTGCTAAGTCTTTAATCAAAACTCCATCATCTTTTCCTTTAAAGTTATCTTTTAAATAGGTGTGTAAAGAATCTTCAAAGCCATTGACACCACTAATTATAGCTTCCGCAAATATTTCACTATCGCGATATTTATTATATAAAGTATAAATTAATGGGTAAAAGTCCGTAGCGGATATAGAGGCCCATTTTGCCAAAGTTGTACTTATATAGAAATCCAAAGCACGATTGTTCCTAGAAAGCAGTTCTTCAAATAGTGTTTTAGCAGCATTTATATTTTTCCTATTTCTATATCTTTCTAATAAAACAATTGCATGAAGGTTTACCTTACTTGAATTGGATTGTGCAATCCCTTTCAAAAAATTGAAATTTAACGCATCCAAATCCTCTAAAACATAAAGTGCATGTACTTGGGCCAAAGGAGCACTTGAATCTTTTACTACCTCTCTGAGCTCCGGGATAATGCTTCTATCACCACGATTGATTAACATTTGTTGAGCCAAATCACGTACGAGACCGTTTTTATTTTTCAAGAAGGTAAGTAGCTCTGCAGTATTTAATGTATCAAAAAACGGTATTTCTGTCGTTATAGAATTTGTCTTACTAATTCTTAGAATTCTTCCAAAATCGACCAAAGTATCCATTTTTACCGCTTTAGTTTTTTTCTTTAAATAAGGGCTTAAATAAGCATGGTGGCCTATAACCCCGCGATGCATGTCTACCACGTACATACTACCATCTAAACCGTTGTACAAGTTTACCGGCCTAAATCCTTCATCTCTCGAAACTAAAAATTCTTTGCCTTGCCATGCTTGTTCAGCCGAGGTACTATCACCATGAAAAGTTAATATGTTTCTTTTTATAAGGTTTGCTTCTGGCACGCAAACGAATACATTTTCATCGTACTCTTTGGAGAACGACCCCCCCCTGTAAACCAACGGACTGCAAGCAGCAGTTACATTAATAAGCAAACTGTCTTTATTTAGGACACCAGCGGCATAACCTCTATTAACAATGGTTGCCTGTATTGGGTATACTCGCTGGTCCTTTGTCAAAAGACGATTAACGATATGATTTGGCTGCATGAACTCATTCCTTATAGCTCTATTAGGTAAAACATAATCCCCTAGTAACTGTCGTGAATTATCATTGTAATAAAGCCTTCCAAAGTTATCGTGTGAAATGCCCCATTGTCCCCTGAAAGTGGTTGGCTCTTTTATCCAAGTACCATTTTTTCTTCTGTATCTGTAATTACTTTTAGCGCTATAAATCCAATTATCTATATTCATAACCAGACCATTTGGTTGGTGTTCTGGATTGCCATCAAGAGCATAAGCTGAATCTACCAAAACCCTATTTACGGGCTTATCTTCGTTTATATCTACAAAATATAAATTGGGTGGTTCGGCATATAATAAGCCTCCATACACATGTGCCAATGCCCTTGGTAAAACAAGACTATCCATGAATATTTTAACATGATCCATTAAACCGTCCTTATCTAAATCTTCAAGAATTTTAATGCTTCCCGTTGGCTCATTTTCTCCAATACCTTGGATATTAGCCATATAACCCGGCATTTCTGAAACCCACATTCTCCCACTAGCATCAAAATCCATGGCGACGGGCGCCCTTAGCAGAGGTTCTGCAGCTATAACT
>JBARUM010000087.1:0-10650 GCA_049645725.1 Maribacter sp. | reverse complement strand
CATTTACACTATTCTTTATCCTACGTCGTTATTAACAAAACCACTTATGGCACGGCAATTGAAAAGTAACCATAAACCTTAAAAAAATAATCATGAAAAAAATTCTACTTTACGGCGTATTTATAGTCTTATGCTCTTGTAGTGGAGTTAAGAGGACGCAGGAAGCTATTAATTCTGGTAATTATGAAATTGCCATCAACAAAGCCATAGTAAACCTGGCAGAAAATAAAAGTAAAAAAAGTAATCAGCCTTACATTGTGCTACTAGAGGATGGTTTCAAAAAAAATACAGAGCGGGAGCTCCAGCATATAAAATTTCTTAAAAAAGATGGAAACCCATCCAACTATGAAGAAATATATAAATCTTACGAAAGGTTGAAGTCCATTCAACAAGGAATAAGACCGTTGTTACCCTTACAAATTGAGAATCAAAATAGAGCAGCAAAGTTCAATTTCAATAATTATGATGATGCACTGCTTAGCGCAAAAACAAAATTATCAGATTATCTCTACACCAATGCAATTACATTATTGAATGATGCAAGTGGCAAATTTGATTACAGGCAGGCCTATGAGGATTTAAAGTATTTGGAGGAGATAAACTCCAATTACAAAGATAGTAGGCAAAAAACCGAAGAAGCCTATCAAAAAGGATTGGATTATGTTATTGTGGAAATGATCAATAACACGGATATGGTTATACCGCGAAGACTTGAAGATGAGCTATTAAATTTAAATACCTATGGATTAAATAATCTATGGACCGAATATCACACCAACAAATTATCAAATTTGAACTATGATTACAGGATGCAGGTTTCCTTTCAAAATATTCTTATTTCACCCGAACAGATTAATGAAAGGCAAATTAGTAAAGAGAGACAGATTAAGGATGGTTTCAAATATGCTCTGGATAAAGAAGGGAACGTTGTGAGGGATAGTCTTGGTAATCGAATAAAAATTGATAATTTTAAAACAGTAAAATGTGATTTCTATCAATTTACTCAATTCAAAAGTGCTCAGGTAGCAGGTGTTGTCAATTTTATAGACTTAAAGAAACAACAGCAGATTAATCAATATCCCTTAGCTAGTGAATTTGTATTTGAACATGTTTATGCCAACTATGATGGCGATAAGCGCGCCTTAGATAATGAACTCATATCCCTATTGCAGTTAGCAAGAGTTCCTTTTCCAACAAACGAGCAAATGGTATATGATGCCGGAGAAGATTTAAAAGGAAATTTAAAGAGTATATTAAACGGACAAAGATTCAATTAGAAAAAGCCCCGAATTGGGGCTTTTTTATATATACCGCCCTAGTTCCAATTCCGATATGGCGCCATGTGAATCGTGAGCTACCACTACCCCGTTTTTTATAATCATAAGTTGAGGCGACTGATGCATAACCTGAAATTTTTCTGCTACAGCATTCGACATGGCTCTATGCGCATGTAGGTCTAAAAAATAAAAGTCCATCTGATTAGCCTCCAAATCATAAGCAGAAGTAAACATATTCAGTACCATTCTGCTAATACCACATGTTGTAGAGTGCTTAAATATAACCTGGGGCGTAGCCTTAGATTTGGTCTCTATCTCTTCCAACTGTATAAGCGACTCCAATGGGATCCAAGGAACCGTTTTTCGTTCTTGTCCTTCATTATTTTTCTTATTCCCAAATAGGCCTCCTAATATTCCCATACTACTTTTTAAAATTGGTCTTACTTATCCATAAACCTTACATACTGACTTATTGTCCTATAAATCAAGGTGTTTGCGGACATTGTGTCACTTGCTTCCAGTTGGTAAGGTTGTTGCTCTCCAGACTTCAAAAATAAGACTCTAAACTAAAACACATATAAAATGAACTTTAATAATTTCACAATAAAATCACAGGAAGCCATTCAGCGGGCACAACTCCTAGCCCAAGAAATGGGGCATCAACAAATAGAGAACGAGCATATCTTCAAAGCAATTACTGAGGTTGAAGAAAATGTAATTCCGTTTATTCTTAAAAAACTAGCCATCAATTCTAGTCTAATACAACAAATTGTTGATAAGGAAATGCAGACTTTCCCCAAAGTACAGGGCGGAGAAATTACACTTTCCAGAGAAGCTGGCAAGATGTTGAACGAAGCTACTATTCTTTCAAAAAAGATGGAGGATGAGTTTGTTTCTATCGAGCATTTATTTTTGGCGATTTTCAAATCGAAAAGCAAAATTGCACAAATCCTGAAAGATCAAGGAGTAAATGAAAAGGATTTGCAATCGGCGATAGGTGAATTGCGCAAAGGAAGCAATGTAACCTCCCAAAGTGCTGAGGAGACTTATAATTCTTTAGATAAATATGCCAAGAATCTTAACGAACTTGCGGATAGTGGTAAATTAGATCCCGTTATAGGTAGGGATGAAGAAATAAGGAGGGTGCTTCAGATTTTATCGCGTAGAACAAAAAACAATCCAATTTTGGTAGGTGAACCTGGTGTAGGTAAAACCGCAATAGCGGAAGGTTTGGCCCATCGTATTATCCAAGGGGACATTCCAGAAAACCTAAAAGACAAAATTCTTTATGCACTGGATATGGGAGCTTTGATAGCTGGAGCAAAATATAAAGGTGAATTCGAAGAACGGCTCAAATCGGTAATCAAAGAGGTGACCGATGCCCAAGGGGATATAATTCTATTTATAGACGAAATTCACACCTTGGTGGGTGCCGGTGGCGGGCAAGGAGCCATGGATGCGGCAAACATTCTTAAACCGGCATTGGCGCGTGGCGAACTAAGGGCTATAGGTGCCACTACGTTGGATGAATATCAAAAATACTTTGAGAAAGACAAAGCCCTTGAGCGTAGGTTTCAAAAAGTTGTAGTAGATCAGCCGGATACGGAAAGTGCAATTTCTATTTTAAGAGGGATAAAAGAAAAATACGAAGCACATCACAAAGTACGAATTAAAGACGAGGCGGTTATAGCCGCTGTTGAACTATCCCAACGTTACATTACAAATAGATTTTTACCGGATAAGGCTATTGATCTAATGGACGAAGCAGCCTCAAAGCTTCGAATGGAAATCAACTCAAAACCTGAGGATTTAGATGTCTTGGATAGAAAAATCATGCAGTTGGAAATTGAAATCGAAGCCATAAAAAGAGAAAATGACAAGGAGAAATTGAAAGCTCTGAACATGGAGTTGGCCAATGTAAAGGAAGATAGAAACGAAATTTTCGCCCAATGGGAAAGCGAAAAATCTGTTGTGGATAATATCCAAAAAACAAAACTAGATATTGAAAATTTTAAAGCAGAGGCGGAAAGAGCGGAACGTAATGGGGACTATGGACTTGTTGCAGAACTTAGATATGGAAAAATAAAGGAAGCTCAAGAAAATTTAATTAAGCTTCAAGATGATTTAACGGCCCAACAAGAAGGAGGAACCCTTATAAAAGAGGAGGTAACCTATGACGATATTGCGGAAGTTGTTGCCAAATGGACTGGGATTCCGGTAACAAAAATGTTACAAAGTGAACGTGACAAATTATTGAAGCTAGAATCCGTTTTACATGAAAGAGTCGTAGGGCAAGAGGAAGCCATCAATGCCGTTTCCGATGCCATTAGAAGAAGTCGCGCCGGTTTGCAAGATGAGAAGAAACCTATTGGATCATTCCTATTCTTAGGAACTACGGGCGTTGGTAAAACAGAGCTAGCAAAAACCTTAGCATCCTATTTATTTGATGACGAAAATGCTATGACTAGAATAGATATGAGCGAATACCAGGAAAGGCATTCCGTAAGCAGATTAGTAGGTGCTCCTCCAGGATATGTAGGTTATGATGAGGGTGGGCAGTTGACTGAAGCTGTTAGGAGAAGACCATATTCAGTAATTCTTCTTGATGAAATTGAAAAAGCACATCCGGACACCTTCAATATTTTGTTACAGGTTTTGGATGAAGGTAGGTTGACCGACAATAAAGGTAGGGTTGCGGATTTCAAGAATACGATTATTATCATGACCAGTAACATGGGAAGTGAAATAATACAGGAGAAATTTGAAAACTCAAAAGAGGCATTCAGTGCAGCGGAAGCGGCAAGAGTTGAGGTTCTAGGTCTTCTTAAAAAAATGATACGACCAGAATTCCTAAATAGAATTGATGATATCATCATGTTTACTCCTTTGAGTAAAAAAGATATAAGGGAAATTGTGAAATTACAGTTGGAAGTACTTAAAAAGATGCTTAGCAAGCAACAAATTGTTTTGGATGCTACTGAAGAGGCTATCGATTTTCTCGCAAATAAAGGTTATGACCCTCAATATGGGGCTCGACCGGTAAAAAGAACCCTTCAAAAAGAAGTGTTGAACAATATGTCCAAGGCACTGTTGAGTGGAGATATTAAAGCTGATAGTGTTGTATTATTAGATTCTTTTGACAACAGTTTAGTTTTTAGAAACCAAAATGATCTAGTGGTGTAATCTAAAATCCAATACAGATAAAAAGCTCCTTTAAAATATTTAAGGAGCTTTTTTTATTAACAATATATACCATACAGTATAGATTTTTTATCTTCGCATAAAACCGCCATGAATGTCTACCAAAGCTGAAAGAACTACCGCTTATATAATAGAGACCGTTGCACCTGTTTTTAACAAGCATGGTTATATTGGCACAAGCATGAGCGACCTTACGGAAGCAACAGGTCTTACTAAAGGTGCACTATACGGTAATTTTGAAAATAAAGAAGCCTTGGCGCTTTCTGCTTTTGAGCATAACCGGAAAATCCTACTTAAAGCTATAGATGAAAGACTTGGTATTTCTGGGTCAGCTTTGGATAAAATTCATAGTCTTACGGAGTTCTATAAAAAATATGACCTTTTTACGCTGGGTATGGGAGGCTGTCCAATATTAAATACCGGTATAGATGCACAACATAACAATAGCTTGTTAGCAGCTGCGGTTAAGGAGACCATCAAGGAGATTGAAGGTAAAATTGCTTTAATTTTGGAAACGGGAGTTAACAAAGAAGAAATAAAATTACCGGTAACGCCACTCCAATTTGCTAAACAATTGTTTACAATGATACAGGGATCCATTGCGATGGCGACCTTAAGCAAGGACCGTAAGTACTTACTCAATACCATTGCCTATCTGGAAGTATTGGTGAAAAAAGAGCTTAAAAGATAGATTTATTTACCTTTTAAATAGTTGAAGTTGTGGTCCTTACTTTTTAAGTGAAGTTCTATTTACCCGTTACCCTAAATATCCAAGTCTTTTCGCTATACTTTCCGCCAAATTTTGAATCCCTTGCCTGGCGAGCTTCTTGAATGGAGTTATACCTATTTAAATAGACATAATTGTATTTATTCAAATCTCTGTAGAATGATTTAGGCTGAAGACCTTTCTTCTTTAAATCGGCCATAAAGGCATCAAAGTAACGTTTAGTTCCAAAAACATTGGCTATAAGATAATATCCTGGCTCCAAAGTTCCTTCTTTGGCCACTTCTTCATACTTTTCACCTGCTTGAGGTTTCACAACTTCGTTTTGTTGTGCCAATTTTTCTAATTCTGCTTTTTTCTTAGCAATCTCTTCTTGAGCTAATTGTGCTTTAGTAATAGAGTCTTGCACTCTTGTCTGTTCTAAAACGATTGCCGCTTCCTGTGCTCTTTTTACGGAAGCTAAAGAGTCTTGCGTGCGTTTTTGGTCAATAGCTCGTGCTTCTGCCAAAGCCTCTTGGGCTCTAACCGCACTTATGGAGTCAGCTTTTCGTCTTAAATCTCGCTTACTCTCCTTCACAGCAACATCAGAAACTCTATTCGCCTCTTGGATGGAGTCTTTAATTCTTTCAGCTTTCTCCTTTGCCAAACGGTCATTTTCTTTAGATTCTTTTTTAGCAGCTAATTCTTCTGCCTTGGCAAGTTCCTCTTTCAGTTTTTCCTCTTTCTTTTCTTCTTCAGCAATTAACTGTTCCTGTTCTTCCTCTTCTGAAATCTCTTTTTTTCCAATCCTGTAAGCGGTAACCAATTCAAAAGATGGATTCTGACCATCAAGTTCCGAACCAACCCCAAATTCAACCAGTGCACCTATAGAAACCCGCTTAAAAAAACGTCCACCGAAACCTCCAGAAATACCATAAAAATTATTGTACCCGCCTTGGACCCAAAATTTATCAGTCGTCAGTAATGAGTTAAAACCAATTTGGGTGTCCATACCCGGCATTGTTTTAAAATAAACGGCGGGTCTTAAAACAGAGTTTTCTCCCAATCCTCCTAGACCCATGGGTATGTCATAGCTGGCCAAACCAAAAACTAGCCTTCCTGAAGAACTAGAATTACGTTCACCTTGAGTAATGTTGTAATCAAAAAGGTTTTCTGAAGTAAAACCAATATTAAACTGATCAATACCTAGGTTAATTCCAAATGCCGCCTGCAAAATAAAATCGTTGGTTATTGATGTTTGAATAGGGTTTGGCTGAAAGAAACGTTGATCAGCCAGTTTTTGTTGATACCCGAACAAATTAAGCCCTACCCCAAGATTTACGGTTGGAGCTAATTCAATGTTATAGCCATAATTTAGTACCCCACCTGTATTAATAAAAATACCAGTGTTGTGTTGAAAGAAACCAATACCAGCCGCGGAATATTCATTAAGTTCTCTTGTGTAATTTAGAAAAAGTGACGTTGGGTCTGCATCCAAAATTTGCCATTGCCACCTAGCCCAAAAAGCTATTGAAGAAGCATTATTCCCATTTAAAACGTAAGCAGGGTTTAATAAATTTGAATTGTATTCCGTTAAATTGTGTTGCCTAAAATCTGATGGAAGTACAGGGTCTTGGGCATTTAAACCAAAAACCACCAAACCAATAAGAAGTGCCCCACAAAATTTTTTCATATGCAAAAAAACAAAAAATAGACTATGTATCGTACTATTTTCCAGTAATTTTAGTTAGTTAATTATAATAATCCTTAATTAAGATGAAAGCCATTAAATTCCTTGTTCTAAGTCTTATAGTGCTATTTACTTCTTGCGAAGAAGATAAATCTTTAAAAATCAGTGATAAAGAATATTCTATTTCAACTTTTTATTTAATACGACATGCTGAAAAGGATAGGACAGATAGTGAAAATGTTGATCCAGAGTTGAATCAAAAAGGACTGGGGAGAGCAATGCATTGGGCTGAAATATTAAATGAGGTTGACTTAGATGCTATTTATTCTACAGATTTTAATAGGACTTCCATGACTGCAGCTCCCACATCAGTCAAAAAAAATATTGATGTAGAGTATTACGATCCTAGAACCATTGATATTGAACAATTTAAAGCCGATAACTTAAATAAAAAAGTATTAGTGGTAGGACATAGCAATACTACTCCTAATTTTGTAAACAATTTAATTGGCGAAGAAAAGTATAGCCAGATAGACGATAGTGAAAATGGTAGCCTTTTTATTGTTCAAATAGTAAATGGTGTCGTTGCAGATACTAAGCTTATTTTTAATTGTAATTGTCCTGACTAGCTTTTATATTCTCTAATTTTATTTCGGAAAGAAGTTCTAAATCATAACTTTCAAAAAGACTATCGATATCAAAAATAGAGGTTTCAAGATCATTTGATTTGTAGTTTTTATAATCCACAAAACGAATCCCTCCTACCATCCTTTCATTGAAGGCCTCCCTAAATCGTTGCCCTCCCCCATTAACATTAAACTCGTATGCCAGAAAATCAGGTTTGTACGTTTTAGTGTTAAACCAATATACATAAACATCTTCAAAATCATCACCGCCACCAGTCTCATCAAAAGTTATTGCAATTTTAAAGTATTCCTCACCACCTACCTCAACTTTTCCAAGAAGTTCTTTATTAACTGCTGGATCATTTAAGCCATATGGTAAATATGCAAAGTAGTGAACCGAGTTCACAGCGTTTGAAAGCGCAGTAGCAGTACTATCTGGCAGTCTGACCAAACTATCATTTAAAAAACGTTCAAACTTATCGGGTGACTTTATATCCACTACATCAACAGTATCGTTTTTGATTCTTCGCTTAAGTATTTTCTGTTTTCCAAATGGCTCCGAGCTATAGTTCAGATTCCTAAAATCAAACGAAATATAACTTTTTGAATAAAGCTCTCCTCCACTGACCTCAATACTTTTATCAACTATAGATTGTGCCGATGGCAGTTCAGTGCGGTTCTTGCAAGAGCATAGTACTAAAATTATTAATACGGTTACAAACTTAGTCATAGTCACTTTTCTCAATTGTTATTAATATAAAGGTTTGATTGCAAAAGAAAGGTTTTATTTCCTTTTTTAAAATCCATTGGATTATTTAATTGTGCTTATTTTTGTTGTGCATGCAGAACAATATCAACATAAAGAATAAAAAAGCTAGGTTCGAGTATGAATTACTGGACAAGTTTACCGCGGGCATTGTACTGGCAGGAACGGAGATTAAGTCCATTCGATACGGTAAAGCTTCTATTTCAGAAAGTTTTTGTGAGTTCAACGACAACGATGAGTTATTTGTTATAAATATGCAAATAGATGAATATTCCCACGCCTACCATTTTAACCACAAGCCAAAGGCAGAAAGAAAACTGCTGCTTAACAAGAGAGAGCTAAAAAAATTGGCCAAGGAGGTTAGAACCTCGGGGCTTACAATTGTTCCACTAAAACTGTTCATTAATGATCGTGGCCTTGCCAAAATACAAATTGCTTTAGCAAAAGGTAAGAAACTTTATGATAAAAGGGAAACCATTAAGGACAGAGATAATAGGCGTAATCTTGCCCGTATCAAAAAGGACTTCAATAATTAAATCTCAATTTTTGTTTTCTAAAAGTGGCACGAAACGGAAGGAGCCATATTCCGTTTTTTCGAATTCCTTCTCAGAACTACGCGTGTAAAGGGTCATGATTTGATCTTCAAAACCCACTGGAATTACAAGCCTTCCTCCTATTTTTAATTGTGAAAGCAATGCCTTTGGCACCTCAGGAGCTCCTGCAGTAACTATTATACGGTCAAAAGGAGCATTTTGTGGAAGACCTTTATACCCATCTCCGAAAATAAACTTCTTGGGCCTATACCCCATTTTCTTAAAAAATAAATTTGTTTTCTTAAACAGCTCCAATTGTCTTTCAATCGTATAAACCTTAGCGCTACATTTTAACAAAACCGCCGTTTGATAGCCACTTCCCGTTCCAATTTCAAGAACGGACTGGTTTGGTTTGAGGTCCAAAAGTTCTGTCTGAAAAGCAACTGTATAAGGTTGTGAAATGGTTTGGTTTGCGGCAATTGGAAAAGCCTTGTCCTGATAGGCGTGTCCTTCAAAACCACTGTCCATAAACAAATGCCTCGGCACGGCTTTAATAGCATTTAGGACAGTTTTGTCCGTTATTCCTTTGTCAATTAGTACCTGCGCAAGTTTATTGCGCATTCCCTTATGCTTTAAGGTGTCTTTCAATGGTAGTTAGTTTGAGTCTCAAAGTTAGGAAACATATAATAACAAAAGAACTTCTTGAATAAAAGTTATCGTAGTCTTATAAATTAAAAAAGTGATTCCCTAAACTTATAAAGTATGCTTATTTTTGTTGAAAAGGAACTTCATGTTAAAAGTAGGTGTTTTGGGAGCTGGTCATCTTGGGAAGATTCATCTGCGATTATTAAAAGAATCCCAAAAATATCAACTCATCGGTTTTTATGACCCTGATATTATTACGGGGAAAAAAGTTTCTGAAGAATTTGGATACAAATACTTCGAAAATATTAATGATTTAATTCTTGCGGTAGATGTTATAGACATCGTTACACCTACTTTGTATCATTTTGATAGTGCAAAAAAGGCCATAGAAAAAGGTAAGCATGTTTTTATTGAAAAACCTATTACTACAACTTTGAAAGAGGCTCAGGAACTCTTATCCTTGGAGGCCAAACATAAAGTCAAAGGTCAAGTTGGGCATGTAGAACGATTTAATCCTGCCTTTACTGCAGTGAAAAAGGCCATAAAAAAACCGATGTTCATTGAAACGCATCGTTTAGCCGAATTTAATCCCAGAGGTACTGATGTCCCCGTGGTTTTAGATCTGATGATACATGACATTGATGCTATTCTAAGTGTGGTTAATTCCAAAGTAACCCAAATAAACGCAAGTGGAGTTTCGGTTATAAGTCAATCCCCAGATATTGCAAATGCAAGATTAGAATTTGAGAACGGTTGTGTAGCGAATCTTACAGCTAGCAGAATTTCCCTAAAGAACATGCGAAAATCCAGGTTCTTTCAAAAGGACGCCTATATCTCCATAGACTTCTTAGAAAAAAAAGTAGAGGTCGTAAAAATGAAAGATGCTCCCAAAACCGCAGGAGATTTTGATATGATACTGCAAAATGCCGAAGGTGATAAAAAACAGATATACTTTGAGAATCCCTGCATTGAACCTAACAATGCAATTTTGGATGAATTGGAATCCTTTGCCGATGCCATTGAGTATGACACCATACCGGTAGTTACATTAAGACAGGGAACAGAGGCTTTAAAAGTAGCCCTAGAGATAATTGCATCTTTTAAGACCAAACAATTATGAAGAACATTACGGTAATTGGATCTGGAACCATGGGCAACGGAATTGCCCATTTATTCGCTCAAAACGGATTCCAAGTGAACTTAGTGGAC
>JBARUM010000086.1:0-2371 GCA_049645725.1 Maribacter sp. | reverse complement strand
ATTCAATATTGTTCTTCTGGTAGTGTCTACCTCCCAATTTGTTGGATAATACTCCCATTTTAAGTGACGGTTCAACGCTTTCTTCCGTAGCGATTTTATTTTCTCACCATCTTTGTTGGCTATGGCAATCATTTTTTCCATCAGACTATACGTACCTTCTACACGTTTTTTATATGGTTTTAACATATGTGTCTCAACCATCATTCCTAGGGAATTCCAAAGCGCGGTATATCCTGTTGAATACCTTGGATAATCCATAAATTGGTCAAAACCATTTTCTGGCGGAGCGTTGAATACATTTACAAAGGGTGTAATATCCCAATTATTGCTTGCTAAAGAATCTTGAAGTGCCGGCATTAGTTTTTTATTTAAGTACTCACCCAAATCTCCGCCCAATTTATTATGTTGAGTGAACAAATGTGTTAGAGTATATTGATAATCGGCACCATTACTTACATGGTTGTCAATAAAGATATCTGGCTTTATGAGATGGTAAATCTTCGCAAAGGTTTGTGCATTCTTTGTGTCATTTTTGATAAAATCCCTATTGAGGTCATAATTTCTTGCATTTCCTCTAAATCCGTATGAATCTGGACCATTTTGATTGGCACGGGTCGTAGAATTTCTATTTAAAGCCCCGCCAACATTGTAAACAGGTATGGATACTATTACTGTTTTCTCGGGAGAGGGGATTTTTCCACTTGCCAAATCCCTGAATAAAAGCATAGTGGCATCAATGCCATCACTTTCTCCTGGATGAATACCATTATTTATCAAAATAATAGTTTTTTCTTCAGCAATTTTTTTGAAATTAAAATCTCCTTCATTATTGTAAGTGGCTATGTGTAAAGGTTTACCACTATCTGTGTTTCCAATGGTTTGTATGTTTACCTCTGGAAACTCTTTTGCCAGTTTTATGTAAAAATCAATTACCTCTTCATAGGTCGCTGTGCTGGTACCTGCAGAAGATTCAAATGGAGTGGGGAAATTAGTTTTTGCATCCTCGATCCTTTCTTCACAGGAGAGCAAAAGGATAAGACAGAGTAAAGAAAGTAATCTCATTGTGTAAACTTTAATTTTCAAGGATTAACACCTTCAAATTTAAAGTATAAAGGTAAGAAAAGCTAGTGCCTAAGACTAGGCGACCTTTGTTATTTCGGCAATTTTATCTTTTCTAATGGGCTTATTATTGAATGTAATCGGGTGGTGTGTGCTATTTTTGAAAAACTCCCAATTCTGCTGATCAATAGGATCAATAGAAGAAGTAACTATGTTTATTCTTACCTTCTCCAAAATGGGTAATGCAATAAATTCCTCAAGAAATTGCCATCCATCCATTATGGGCATGTTTATATCCAAAAAAATAACCTCAGGCAATGGTTCGCTACCTTGCAATTTTTCTATAATGGCGTCTAAGGCAATTTTACCATTGGCATAGGATTCTACTAGCTTACAATCAACAGTAGTGCTTAGCATCTTTCGTATACCAAAAACGGTTATTGGGTCGTCATCAACGATTCCTATGTATTCAATTTTTTTCATTAAAATAGATATCGAATTTCGTACCCTTTCCAACTTCACTTTCCACCCTGATTTTACCATTCATGGCCTCAATCTGATTTTTTGTGATATAAAGTCCTATACCTCTTGCATCTTTGTTGGTATGGAAGGTCTTATACATGCCAAAGAGTTTCTTCCCATATTTTTTTAAGTCTATTCCAAGACCATTGTCCGATATGCTTAGAATGGTGTAATTATCCTTTTTACGAGTGCTTAAGACCACCACTGGCTCCCTGTCAGGGTGTTTGTATTTTACGCTGTTGGTAATAAAGTTCATTAAAATACTTTCCAAATATGCTGGTTCAACACTAATTTTAATTTTATCCGATACTTTATTCACAATTTTAGCCTTGTTATTAAGTAGAAATCCTGATAGGGTTTGTTGTATTCCTACAATCTTTTTACTTAAACAGATCTGCTTTTTGTCAACGCTTAAATTTGTGCTAATAGCTATTACCTCGTTGAGATTATCCAGAGTTTCTAGTAAATTGTCTGAAGCGTCCGTCAGCATTGTTAAGATTTTACTTTTTTCTTCCTCACTCTTTTCATTTACAAGAAAGTCTAACAACATGGAAAAATTTGCACTATGAGATCGCAAATTATGCGATACAATATGAGCAAAATTCACAAGTTTTTTGTTCTGAAGTGATGCTACGTTAATTATATTTCTGAGTTCTCTCTCTTTTTCTTTAAGATTGGTAATATCCAAACTTATGCCGACCAGTCCGTAAGCAAGTCCTTGATTATCAATGAGTGGAATTTTAGAAGTTAAAAAATGGGTTTCCGTGCCGTCCTTTTTAATATTTATGGT
>JBARUM010000085.1:0-4717 GCA_049645725.1 Maribacter sp. | reverse complement strand
GTTTCTTTTTGTTTTGGGTTTTCGCCGCAATTCCATAGAAATAGAGCGACTAAAAAATAACTAAACTTTAATACTTTGCGCATAGTGTAATCTTCTATAAATCAAAATCATTTCTTTATTTTGCTAGCTTGTAGAAAATGATTTATGACAAAGATATTAAACGTCCGCAACCTAAAGAAAACCTACACGAGCGGTTCCAAGGATTTAACGGTTTTAGATGCCATTACTTTTGATATTAATGCGGGTGATACGTTCGCTATTGTAGGGCCTTCCGGTAGTGGAAAAACTACACTTTTAGGACTTTGCGCGGGATTGGACCGTTCAGATGAAGGTTCTGTGGAACTATGCGGTAAGGAATTAAGCTCCCTTAACGAGGACCAAAGAGCTTTACTGCGCAACCAGAAAGTAGGTTTTATTTTTCAAGATTTTCAATTACTTTCTACGCTAACCGCGCTGGAGAATGTTAGTGTGCCATTAGAACTACAGGGCGCTCCAAATGCTAGCTCGGAGGCAATGGACTTGCTAAAAAAAGTTGGCCTTGGTGATAGGCAGGATCATTATCCTTCCCAATTATCCGGGGGAGAGCAGCAACGTGTGGCATTGGCAAGGGCATTTTCCAACAAACCGGCCATTTTGTTCGCAGATGAGCCCACTGGGAATTTGGACGAAGAAACAGGTGAAAAAGTAATCAAACTTCTTTTTGATTTGAATACTGAAATGGGGACCACTTTAGTAATCGTCACCCATGATCTGGACCTTGCCAGATTAACACAACACGTGTTGCGGCTTAAAGGAGGAAAAATTATTGCGAACGAAACAGCCAAAGTATCTTGAGTGATTTTATAAACGGTGCAAGAACACCTTTCAGTTGGTTGTTAAAAATGGCCTGGAGAGATGGTAAGGCAAGCGGTAAGCGATTATTGCTTTTCATGGCGTCCATTATCCTTGGGATAGCGGCCGTAGTTTCCATTCAATCTTTTAGTGAGAATCTAAAACAGAATATCGGATTACAATCCAAGGCGTTAATGGGTGCGGACTACTTGATTGATAGTAATCAGCCTGCTAATGATAGGGTATTGGAAATTATTGATTCCCTTGGAGGTGCAGACGCCATGGAAGTTAAATTTGCCTCAATGGCGGCCTTTTCTAAAAACGGAGCTACCAAATTGGTACAGGTAAGAGGAGTGGAAGGTGAATTCCCTTTTTATGGCGAACTAGAAACGGAACCCACGGAAGCTGCCAAAATATATCGTGAAAAAGGTGGTGCTTTGGTAGACGCCACGGCCATGCTTCAATTTGATTTAAAACCAGGTGATAGTGTAAAACTGGGCAATATAACTTTTCCAATTATTGGTTCATTGATTACCGCTCCCGGAAGCACCGGAATCGGTACCTCTGTAGCACCACCCATTATTGTGCCTTTCGAGTTTATGGAGCCCAGCGGTCTATTGCAAAAGGGAAGTAGACTGGAATACGATTATTATTTTAAGGCCCCAGACGCCGATTTAGAAAAATTGAACAAAGAGGTAGACCCCTTGCTGGACGAGCAAAATGCAGATTTGGATACCCACACGGATACCAGCCAGCGTTTGGGCAGACGATATGATAATGTGGGCCGTTTCTTAAATCTTGTGGCCTTCATTGCCCTTTTATTGGGATGTGTAGGTATCGCGAGTTCCGTGCATATCTATATTAAAGAGAAGTTAAGAGCGGTGGCCGTATTAAAGTGTTTGGGAGCAACCCGCAAACAGACCTTCCTTATTTTTCTCATACAGATTGCAGGCATGGGGTTGATCGGGGGAATACTGGGAACGATGGCCGGATTGGTCTTACAACAATCCTTTCCATTGATACTTCAGGAGTTTTTACCTTTCCAAGTGGCCATTAGCACATCGTATCAAGCGATTGTAGTAGGATTATTATTGGGTGTTTTTATGTCCGTTCTATTTGCTCTATCACCATTGATCAATACATGGTATGTATCGCCCTTACAGGTCTTTCGTGTTCAAGATAATGTAGCTGTCAAATCCAGACCCGCTCAAATAGGAGTAATTATAGGCATTGTTTTATTCGTATTTCTTTTTGCGTATTGGTTGTTGGGGAGTTTTAAATATGCTTCGAGCTTTGTGCTCGGTATTTTGGTCACTTTTTCCATTTTGGCAGGGGTAGCATTGCTCTTTATGCGTTTTATTAAACGATTTTTTCCAAAATCATGGAGTTTTACGGCACGGCAAAGCCTATTGAATCTATTCCGGCCCAATAACCAAACGGCAGTACTTATTTTAGCTATCGGTATCGGTACTTTTCTTATAAGCACCTTGTATTTTACCAAGGATTTTTTACTGGCGAAGGCAAAGATTGAGTCCAGTGAGAAAAGTCCTAATATCATCATGTTCGATATTCAGACCGACCAAAAGGAGGCAGTTGCGAATACAATAACACCCAAAGGCCTACCCGTTCTCAATAATATTCCTATCATTACCATGCGCCTGCAAAAGATTAAGGACCGTGGCGTAAATGATATCAGATTGGACACCACTACAAGTATCAATAAATGGATTTTAAGTCATGAGTTCCGTGTCACGTATAGGGATTCCCTTATTGGTTCGGAAAAACTGGTTTCTGGTACTTTGGCTGCACCGGTAGCTGCAAATAGACCCGTACCCATTTCCCTGTCTGACAACGTGGCAAGGGATGCGCAAGTAGTAGTTGGGGATACACTGCTATTTAATGTTCAGGGTATGTTAATGGAAACCATTGTGGGGAGTATCCGCGAAGTGGATTGGGGCAGGATGCAACTTAATTTCTCCATTGTTTTCCCCACAGGAGTTTTGGAAAATGCACCACAGTTTCATGTAATGACCACCAATGCCCCGGATAAGGCTACTTCTGCTGGTTTACAACGGGAGTTGGTACGAAAGTTTCCGAACGTATCTATTTTAGACCTAAGACAGGTGCTTACGCTCGTTGAGGGTATTTTGGACAAAATTTCATGGGTCATTAGTTTTATGGCGTTTTTTAGTATCCTTACAGGTATAATCGTGCTTATCGGTTCTGTGCGGAATAGCAAGTACCAGCGTATTAGGGAAAGCGTTCTACTGCGAACCCTTGGAGCCAAAAGCAAGCAGATTTTAAAAATCACGGCGTTGGAATATTTGTATTTGGGAGTTCTGGGAAGTGGTATTGGTATTTTACTTTCATTGGTCAGTAGTCAATTACTAGCTTATTTTGTATTTGAAACGCCTTTTACCCCTTCACTAATACCCTTTTTGGTAGTATTGCCCGGCATTACGTTGTTGGTTTTGGGTATTGGCTTGTCCAATAGTAGAAGTGTTTTGAACAGCCCACCACTACAGGTTTTGCGTAAAGAGGCGAAATAATTTTGCTATTTTCTTTTTGGTATCTTAGTTCCTATAGGTAAGATAGCATCAATGGTGCTATCCAAATGTTGGCATTCATTGTAAAACAACATTTTTGCGGACTTCAAGATTGCTCAAATGGACTTTTTAGGGGCTGGCAAAATTGAAAAGAGTATTTCGACTAGGGCGGAATTTAAAAAATGTACTCAGGAATTCTTACTCTGACGGAAATTGAAAATCAAAAAGGGAATTCTTACTCGGGCGGAGTGGAGCCGCAAATGAATTTTTTAGCAAGTTTGTGAAGGAAAAACCAACTCTAAAGGAATTAAAAACAGACCGCACGGCGGTCGATTTTTTTCGGTATTTTAAAGAAGTACTATGTAGGAATTAACAAAGTTTGTTAAGAAACAATCAGACCAACCTAACTCGAAACAAAGTAAGAAAAACAATCCACAAAAATATTTGCAAATATTTTAGAAAAGTCTTCTTGACCTTTTTTCCCTCATACTTCGAGAGTTTCTACCTCTATTGTTAAAGTGAGCTATAATAGTCCAAACCAAAGCAACTGCCATAACCGAAGCCATAGCAATATTCATATCAGTTACATTATTTATAAATTCTTGTAAATCCATAAAAGGAATATACAAAAAAAATTGAAATTTTGGTCAAACTAAAAGACAAACTACTGGTTTTAAACAAAATACAAACTTTTACTCGATTAGAATTGAAAACCTTATGGAAGAATGAACCAACCGAACTCAATCGAAACCTTTAAAAGAATAAATTGAATCTAAATTGAGAAAAAAAACAACGAAATGGCAACAATGGCTATAGTAAATAGGGCATAAAGTACTATATTTAAAGGATTGGGCGTACTTATTATGTCCGCCAAATCTTTTGGATTTGGCAATTTAAAAAGAAAATAATTACAAAAAAAAAGGCTCTGGCTCGCAGACCAGACGGAAACGTAAAGTTTCCTTGCCTGCCCTACCTGCCATAGCCTAGATGTTGTGCGTCATACTGAAAAACAAAAATCAATATAAAACGGGACAGCCGAAAACCAGACCAAAGTAGGCGCTAAACAATCAGAATTATGAAAAAAACAACCGACCGACTGACTTTTCTCACTGCACTTTTTGTATTGGCTTTTGCTTTCCAAAGTTGTGAACAAAAACAAAAGGAAGAAACAAAAGAAGTACTAGTTGAATCCGAGAAACCTGAATATTTCCTATTGCGACCTGATGTAGAAAAGGCCTACGGATATTCTCATGCCGTAAAAATTGGAAATGACATTAAAGTTTCTGGAGCTGTTAGTATGGATGATGAAGGAAATCCAACTGCTGTTGGCGATATGGAAC
>JBARUM010000084.1:0-3755 GCA_049645725.1 Maribacter sp. | reverse complement strand
CCCTTGGCCTGGTTCGATGCCGGTGGGTCGGTGTATTTTAATTGGAAAAAGGGCTGGGACAATAAGGTTAAAAATCGTTTTCCAAACATGCCGCAGGAGCATTCCGAGATTGGAGATTCTGGTGAGGAGACCAATGAAAACTATTTGACGGATGACCTGACCGTTCAGGCACTAAGATATATTGATAAAAGATCTAAAATAAAGGATGAACCTTTCTTTCTTTATTTTTCACATTTTGCCGTACATGCTCCATACCAGGGCAAGGAAAATGAAATTGACTATTTTGAAGGGAAACCGACAAAAGGATGGAACAACCACAAAGACCCAGTCTACGCATCTATGATTAAGAGTATGGACCGGTCTGTAGGTGAAATCTTAAAGAAACTTGAAGAAACGGGCCTTGATGAGAATACAATGATTGTTTTTATGTCCGATAATGGAGGTATAGACTCAAAGATTACCCCGAATGGTGATGGTACTGATAACAGTCCGTTTTTAGGCGGGAAGGCTTGCTTGACCGAAGGAGGTATACGAGTGCCGCTGATTTTTAGATGGAAAGGAAAAATCGATGAAGGACAGTGGGTAGATGTCCCTATTGACTGTACGGATATTTATCCCACACTATTGGAAGCCGCCGGGTATGATGCAAAAACTATTTCCAAAACAAATACCCTAGATGGTCAAAGTACCTTTTCCTTATTAAGGGATACTAAAAACACTAAGAAAAGCTACAACAAGGAAACCCACTACTGGCACTATCCTTTTAACGTGATTTATAATAGCCCATATGAGCCCTATGCGTTAACACCTCATTCTGCCATAAGGGATGGTGACTACAAACTTATCTTTGACTGGTATGGTAGATTACGTCTTTATAATATTGAAAATGATCCTTTTGAGAAAAATGATTTGGCTCCGGAGATGACCGATTTAAGAGACGTGCTATTTGATAAACTAATGACTTGGATTACTGCAAATATTGAGAGACGGTATTGGCCCAAAATTAATCCTGATTATAATCCGAACATGGAGGTGCGAGCGGAACCTTTCAATAATTTGTTTTTAGATTATATGTGATAATTTAATTCTAACGAAACCAAATCTATCTTAAATGGTACGCAGAAAATTCATAAAAAAGGCTTCCGGAGTGGTAGCTGGTATAGTATTAACATCATCCATAAGAGCATGGGCATCTACAAGTGAAGTTCAAAACCAGGATTTCCCGATTATAGATACCCACCAACACCTTTGGGATATTGAACGACTGAAATTGGAATGGCCTATACCACCTATTGATAATCGAGATTTTTTAATTCCGGAATATAAGAAGGCTACAGCGGGATTTAATTTTGTAAAATCCATTTACATGGAAGTTGATGTACCGCCAAAATTAAGGAGGGACGAGGCATTATTTGCCTTGGAAATTTGTAAGGATTCAAGTAATAATACGGTGAAAGCTGTCATATGTGCAAACCCCGCTGAATCTGATTTCCGAGATTTCCTTAGTGAATTTATTGGCAACGAATTTATCAGAGGGGTTAGATGTAGGTTTGATACCGTCTCGGAAATGACTTCAACTAAATCAATATCCAATTTGCAATGGTTGGGAAAACAAGGATTATCATTTGATCTTGGAATAAGACCGGAATGGTTGGGAGCGTCTGAACTACTGGTAAAAGCTTGCCCTGATACTATTTTTATTCTGAATCATTGTGGTAACGCGGATCCTGTTGCTTTCTTTTTGGATTCGGATGAACGACCACGTCCACCAAAATGTGACCCTGTACAATGGAAAAAGGATATAGCTCTTCTTGGCTCTTATCAGAATATTTATTGCAAGATATCCGGAATAGTTTCTCACGTTCCTAATTTTGAACTTAATTCACGGCATTTAAGGGTACCTATAAATCATTGTATCGATTCTTTTGGAGAGGATAAAATTATTTTTGCGGGTGATTGGCCCGTTTGTCTTTATAATATGACTTTGAAAAAATGGGTAAAAACATTAAAGGAAATAGTTGAGGATAGACCGTTGGTCATTCAGAAAAAACTGTTCCATGATAATGCTGCTTTCCTATATGGTATATAGGTTTTCTCTTAATTTTTTCTTAAATAACTACTTACTTTGGTGGACTTATTGAACTGGAATTGGAATAATTCTTCAGCTTTACGAATGGAGAATTCACAGCACTTTTTTCTCTTAACCCTGGTTTTTACAGGATAGTACAGGATAGTGCAGCATTGTGCAGGATGCTAAAAAAGAATAAGCTCTATATTTTTGAACAAACCCTAATATATTGTTAAAATATTGCGGGTCTCAAAATATCCTAACTTAATAATTACACTATTATGAAAAAAAGATTTTACAGGAGTTCACGTAAATTCCTATCCGTATTATCCTTCCTTTGGGGGATTACGGTTATGGCCCAGGATGCAACCGTCACCGGTACGGTGATTGCAGCTAATGATTCGCAACCTCTACCAGGGGTTAACGTAGTTGTTAGTGGTACTACAAGAGGAGCAGTGACCGATTTTGATGGTAACTACTCTATTGAAGTCCCTGGTGAGAATAGTACATTAGTATTTTCCTACATTGGATTTACTTCGCAAAGAATTCCGGTTAACGGGCAAAGCCAAATAAATGTTAGCTTGTCCGAGGATGCTGCAGCTCTTGATGAAGTTGTGGTGGTTGGTTATGGAACTCAGATTAAAAGGGAGGTCACGGGATCGGTACAGACCGTAGACCTAGATGACTTTGCCGATATTCCGGTAACACAGGTGACCGAGAAATTACAAGGTCAATTGGCGGGTGTACAGATTACGCAAACAACTGGTAAACCTGGTGAAGGTATAAATGTTCGTATTAGAGGACAGTTATCGGTTTCTGGTGGTAGTGATCCATTATATGTGGTGGACGGTTTCCCAATAGCGGGTAACATCAACACCTTAAATCCTGCGGAGATTGAAACGATATCCGTATTAAAGGATGCGGCATCAACCTCATTGTATGGTTCTAGAGCGGCAAATGGGGTAGTGTTGATTACCACGAAACAGGGTAAGGCTGGTCAGACCAGTGTAAGTTTAAACGTTTCTACCGGTCTTCAAATGGTTCCTCAAAGAGGTAGAATTGAAATGATGAACGCCGTAGAGTTCGCCCAATTCAAAAAAGAGTACTTTGAAGATCAAGGAGATCCGGTACCGGAGATTTTTCAGAATCCGTCGGATTTTGAAGGACGAAACAATGACTGGTATGATGCCATGCTTCGTACTGCCCCGCAGAGTATTTACAGTCTATCCTTATCATCTAATACGGAGAGATTACGTAGTGCAGTGACCTTAGGGTTTACAGACCGGGAAGGAGTAGTCCTGGGAAGTGACTGGCAACAGTTTACGGTAAGGGCCAATTTAGCATATGATATATCGGACAAGGTGGAGATAGGTGTAAATGTTGCACCTAGTTGGATTATTGACAGTACGCCGAGAACGGATGGAACAAGGGGACAAGGTATATTATTCAATGCCTTGCACACCTGGCCTGTTATGCCCATTTTTAATGAGGATGGCACAAGAACCGAATTCAATAGATTCCCTGCGGACACCGGAAATATTTTTGCCTATGCCAACTGGCTTAATTCCGCAGAAAGAATAACGGATGAAACAAGAAGTCTTAACTTACTTTCCAATGCCTATTTAACTTGGAAACCTATTCCAGGACTTAGTATAAAGTCAAGTTTGAATGCTGAATTTTATCGTGA
>JBARUM010000083.1:0-3330 GCA_049645725.1 Maribacter sp. | reverse complement strand
TTTTTAGGGTGGAATATATGTTGTTGCCAAGAAACGACTCCGGTGCTAAACTATCTAGAATAAAACTGGTCGCGAACGTCCCCCTTAAGGTTAAGGATTCCAGTAATATTATAATAGGTGGGGAGTATAATCGTTTGGCATATGATTTGCAAAGAGATGATATAGCTATAAGCGGACAGGGTCTTAACTTTTTTCACATAGTAGATCTAAATTTGGCTTATGTACACAAGTACAATCAAGATTGGCGTATTGTTGGAGTGTTAACACCACGTTTGGCTTCTACATTAACCAATCCATTGGAAAATGGAGATTTCTCTATAAATGCCACGATTGGAGCTTTTAAGGATAAACAAAATATTGATAAGCCAACGCGGTTAGTTTTAGGAATCGCTTATAATTCAACAGTGGCATTACGGGTTCCGCTGCCTATTGTTTATTTTGAAAAGCGATTTCATCCAAATTGGACATATGTAGTTGGAGTGCCTAAAACCGGCATGAAATATCATTTAGATAAGAAACAAATTATTCAAACGGAGTTTATTTTGGATGGTTATTTTGTCAATCTTCAAAATGATACGGCATTGCCAGATGCAGGTTTTGCATCATCTATTTCATCCTCCGCCGCACTGGTTACTTTAGGATATTCCTATAATATTACTAAAGTCATGTCTGTTTATGGTTTCGTTGGTCATACGCTCTTTCAAGCAGGAGTATTGAGGGATGAGGATAGAAATGATATTTTTACATTGAATGACGACTCTAGCTTTTATTTAAGAACAGGGTTTAGAATAGGATTATAAAAAATAAAATTATGTCAAAAATTTTGGTAATTGAAGATGAAGCAGCTATTAGAAGGGTCTTGGTAAAGATACTTTCAGAAGAAAATGAGGCTTATACCGTTGAAGAGGCCGAGGACGGTTTAAGGGGACTGGAAACTATTAAGAATAATGATTACGATTTAGTGCTATGTGACATAAAAATGCCAAAAATGGATGGTGTTGAAGTACTGGAAGCTGCAAGAAAAATAAAACCTGAAATACCCTTTATCATGATTTCCGGTCATGGCGATTTAGATACTGCTGTAAATACAATGCGTTTAGGTGCTTTTGATTATATTTCTAAGCCACCGGATCTAAATAGACTTCTTACTACGGTGCGTAATGCCCTAGACCGCAAGGAGCTTGTTGTAGAGAACAAAATATTGAAAAAAAAGGTTAGTAAAAATTATGAAATGATTGGGGAGAGTAGTGAAATTACCGCTATTCAAGATATGATTGAGAAAGTGGCACCAACAGATGCCAGAGTGCTTATAACAGGTTCTAATGGTACGGGTAAAGAACTTGTTGCACATTGGATACATGAAAAAAGTCCTAGAAGTAATGGTCCTTTTATAGAGGTCAATTGTGCGGCAATACCTTCTGAACTTATAGAAAGTGAACTTTTTGGACATGTGAAAGGGGCTTTTACGTCCGCAGTAAAAGATCGCGCCGGAAAATTTGAAGCGGCAAATAAAGGAACTATTTTCTTAGATGAAATTGGAGATATGAGTTTGTCGGCACAGGCGAAAGTATTAAGAGCATTACAGGAGAGCAAGATTTCCCGAGTGGGCACGGACAAGGATATCAAAGTGGATGTTAGAGTAGTCGCTGCCACGAACAAAGATTTAAAAAAGGAAATAGAGGAAGGTAATTTTCGTGAAGATTTATACCATAGGTTGGCTGTAATCTTGATACAGGTTCCTTCCTTGAATGAAAGACGAGAGGATATTCCGTTATTAATAAATCATTTTTCAAAAAAAGTTACGGAAGAACAAGGAATTGCATCCAAACAATTCTCTGATAAGGCTATTAAATTACTTAAAGCTTACGATTGGACAGGAAATATTCGAGAATTGCGAAATGTAGTTGAAAGACTAATTATTCTCGGCGGAAATGAGGTTTCAGAGGATGACGTAAAACTTTTTGCCAGTAAATCTCTGTAGTTATATTTTATTTGTTGCACATTCTCCGATACGCTTAAGTGCCTCTGCTGTTATTTCTTTGGTTCTAAGGTTGTAGTACTTTTTTCCTTCGGAGATATTTCCTTTTAACAATTGTTGCTCACAATTATCAAAAATTCTTTTTGCGAATGTTTTTGCTTCAGTACAATCTACTGTTTCTACAACTTTGTTCAAGGACTTTCTATATTTTTCTAAAGAGATATCAATCATATCATTCAAGGTCTTAGTACTTGTTTCCTTTAAAGTGATAGTCTTTTCCTTGGCATCCTTAGTATTCAGAACAAGAACGTCACTGGCATATTTACTATCGTGCAGGTCATGTTTTTCAAGGGCGTCTAAACTTCCTGAAGTATTTTCAAGAGATTGGCGGAGTAGAATACGGGCACTACTTAATGTAGTGGCTTTGGTCGCAAGTCTTAAATGAATTAGACTTTCTTCAATTCCTTCCTCGGCATATTCGCATCCACAAACAGCCAATTGTTTTTTAGATTTTTCAATGGCACTAAGGGCTTTGTATGCATAATAGCGGGCTTTGTTAATATCTCTAATCTCAAGTGCCTTTTCCGTTTGTGATTTTGCAAATCCTAGGTTTGAACCTGCATATTCACATTCTAAATTTTTTGTAAATGAGGACAGTAGGAGAGTCGCCATAGCGCAAATGAGAAAAGAAATTCTGTTCATTGTTCAAGAGGTTAATGTAAAATTTGGGACTTTACAATTATAAATTTAAGGTTTTTAAAATCTGTGGTAATAATTTATCGTTGGAAGACCCCGCTTTTCCGTTAATACGTTAAATTGTAAAAAATTCAAGTTGAACTGCCTATTTTTGATTTTCAGGACGTTTCAGCACCTAAAAACTTAATTTTCCCTATGAATACTATTAGAACAGAAACTTACAAGGCTTCGGATTCATTTGATATTTCTAGAACAACTACGTATGAAGATTTTGGAGAATCGGATGGGCAACTCAAAAAAGACTTACGGGAAACAAGGAAAGAATTGGGAAATTTTCAGGACATGCTCTATGCACATAACAAATATAGTGTACTGATTTGTTTACAAGGAATGGATACTTCTGGAAAAGATAGCCTCATACGGGAGGTTTTTAAAGATTTTAATGTAAGTGGGGTAGAGGTTCATAGTTTCAAGGTACCTACGGAACTTGAGCTTGATCATAACTATTTATGGCGGCATTATTTGGTATTGCCTGGAAAAGGAAAGTTCGGTGTATTTAATAGGACACACTATGAAAATGTTTTGGTAACAAGAGTGCATCCAGAATATATTATGGGGGAAAGGATTCCTGGCATTCATAATGTAGATGATATTGA
>JBARUM010000082.1:0-10991 GCA_049645725.1 Maribacter sp. | reverse complement strand
GAACAAACACCCTAAAGACCACTAAAGAGAAACTTCGAAAAGCCTTATTAGATGAGGGTATAGTCACTGAGCCCATTAAAGGTTACGCATCGGCACTGCGTTTGCCGGAGCGCGCTAATGTTTTTGTAACGGAATCGTTCAAAAAGGGATTTTTCGAAGTTCAGGACGCTTCCTCACAATTGGTGGCGGCAATGCTGGATGTTAAACCTGGACAACGTGTGGTAGATACCTGTGCTGGCGCAGGTGGAAAGTCTCTTCATCTAGCGGCGCTCATGGAGAATAAAGGACAGTTGATTGCCATGGATATCTATGGCAGTAAACTCAAAGAGCTGAAAAGAAGGGCTAGAAGGAACGGAGCACATAATATAGAACCACGAGAAATTGATTCTACCAAAGTATTTAAAAAACTTTATGGTAGTGCAGACCGCGTGCTAATCGATGCGCCTTGTACCGGTTTAGGAGTTATCCGAAGAAACCCGGATACCAAATGGAAAATGCAACCTGAATTTCTGGAAAAGATTACCAAAATACAACAGGAAATTCTTCGTAGCTACAGCAAAATTTTGAAGCCTGGTGGTAAAATGGTCTATGCCACTTGTTCCATTCTTCCGCAGGAAAACCTTGATCAGGTAAAGTCCTTTTTATCAAGCGATGAAGGCAAGGATTTTTCACTTATCAGTGATAAGAAAATATACGCTTCTAAAAGTGGTTATGACGGATTCTATATGGCGCTGTTAGAGCGAAATCTCGTTTAGCAGTCGTTATTTTATTTAGTCGAATAAGGGCAATTGGTTTGTATTTGAAGCCTGAGTTACTTTTTTCTTAGTCTTATGTTTTTGTCCCCAGCGATTCATAGATTGGATTACCGGCATTAGCGACTTTCCAAACGGGGTTAATGAATATTCCACTCTTGGCGGTATCTCCGGGAATAATTTTCGCTCTAAAATACCCGATTTCTCTAGCTCCTTTAGCTGTTTGCTGAGCATTTGGCGGTTAATACCTTCAATCTCTTTCAGAAGCATCGTAAACCTATTGATTCCCTTTGATATTCGGAATAGGATTATAGGCTTCCACTTCCCTCCTATTTTCGCCATGCAAAAAGTCACACCGCAGGCTATTTCCCCTTTATTATTCTCCGATACTGATGGCTCCATTGGTTCTTATTCTGTTTTCTAATTCGTTTGAGCCAAGATAACATACTTGGTTTTATTTTCATACTATAATTACCAATAAACATCAGTCTAGAATTCAAACTATTCAAGGAACCGATTAATTCCAATGAGAAAGAAAACAAAACGCCTGTAAAAACTAGCTTACAGGCGCACAATTTTTAGACTATTCCAGATTATTCCTTCAGCGTAGGATATTCCACACCCAACTGCTCTAAATACGTATCGTATTTTGTTTCGTCGTAGTAAAATTTCTCCAATTGAGACCGGAACTGTCCCTGTTTGTCTGCGTTCAAGTAAATAGGCGGCATGTCACTTTCCGAGATCATGGGAATAAACTTCGTCTCCTTGGTCTGTTCGTTGGTAAAGTAGTCCCATGCTCCTGTAAGTAGTTCTGGTTTTAATAGAAAATCCAGAATCGTCATGGCTTCGGCTTTAGCTCCGGCCACTACACCTTTATGTGCAATAGGAGTTGCCATGGTAATGGCGTTGCTCCAATGGTGACCTTGTAAACCAGGAATGTTAGAAGGGAAACGCATCGTTACCGTGGGAACTTTCCAAGAAATATCCCCAATATCATCAGAACCACCACTTACAGGTTCAATGACCGGTAATCCCAAAGGAGCGAGCTCCGTACTGAGTCCTTCTATTTTTTCCGAATTCACTTGAGTCTGTACGGCTTTTGCTAAGGTCTGGTCTGCTTCCGACCATTTGGGCAGACCTACTTGTTTTATGTTGGCATACATGGTTTCTGCGATGACCTTATTATAATGCCTGGGCCAAGCCGCTCCCAACACTTTATGTTTTACCGTTGTTCCTGTCATCATAGCGGCGCCTTCAGCCATTTTATTGGCCTCGTTGTACATTTCCATTATACCGTCATACTTAATATCCCTAAAATAAAACCAGATGGCCGCTTTGGACGGCACCACGTTGGGTTGATCTCCGGCATCCGTAAAAATAGAATGCGAACGCCTTAAAGGATGTAAGTGTTCGCGCTTATAATTCCATGCTATATTCATTAATTCGGCGGCATCCAATGCACTTTTTCCACGCCAAGGGGACCCGGCGGAATGTGCAGATTCCCCCTCAAAAGCATATTCTACGGAGATTAAACCCGTTCCTCTTGTAGGCCCATAGGAAACACTTAGGTTATTACTTACATGCGTAAAAATGCACATATCTATATCATCGAACAATCCGTCGCGAACATACCAAGCTTTAGCCGCTACTAACTCTTCCGCAATACCGGGCCAAACCAACAAGGTCCCTCCTATATTTTCTCGCTCCATTACTTCCTTTACCGCCAAGGCAGCGGATATATTCATAGGGATTCCCGCATTATGACCCTCTCCATGTCCTGGCGCGCCCTCCACTATGGGTTTATGATATGCCACTCCTGGATATTGCGATGCTTTAGGTATACAGTCCACATCGCTACCTAGCGCAATCGTGGGACCTTTACCATTACTCCATGTGGCAAACCACGCAGTGGGAATACCTGAAATGGAGTTTTCAATTTCAAAACCATTACTTTCGAGAACACCAATTAAGTATTTGGAGGATTCGACTTCCTGAAAACCCAGTTCGGCAAAACTGAAAATTTTATCCACCATAACTTGAGATTGCTTTTTGTTTGCCTCAACAATATCCGCAGCCTCCGTTTTCAGTTTTTCAATTTGCTTTTTGGATAGTTTCTTTTGTGCATACGTGCTTGTAATGGTACATAGGGCAAGTACGAATAAGATGATTTTTTGTTTCATGTCGGTTCTTTGAATTAGTCTCGAAAAAGATACGGAAAAAGTCTATGAATAATTGGAAACACCTGTGTTTTTACCAAATTTGAAATCATAGGGTGATAAATTAGGGTTTTGAAAACTTAAATGACACCTTTTATAAGTATCCTTAAAAATTCTCTAAATGACACCTCCCTTAATCCCTCCTTATTAGGAGGGAAACTTTTCTATTTTTCTTGCACATAAGTTTCCCTTCTAAAAGCATGTGCGGAGCGTAGCCGAAATAAGGAAATAAAGGGTGTGTTTGAGAGAATGTTTATGTTTGATTAACCTCCAAAACATAATAACTAAATATAATCCAAAGCTAAAAGAACTTGCTCGTCACCTAAGAAACAACTCGACTAAATCCGAGGTTAGACTTTGGCAAAAATTTAAAGTAAATCAAATGTATGGTTATGATTTTCATCGGCAAAAACCTATAGATGTGTTTATAGTGGATTTCTTTTGTAACAAACTCCAATTGGCTATTGAGTTGGATGGGTATTCCCATGAGATTCTGGAAGTTTGGGAATAAGATATTAAAAAAACAAAAAAGCTAAATACTTTAGGGATACGAGTATTACGTTTCTCAGACTATCAAGTCATGAACGGTATGGAAAATATACTTAGGGCTATAGAGGATTATATCCTGACCTTTGAGAAAAATGGAAATATCCCTCACGCTATCAGCACCGATTGATACCACTCTAACCTTTACAAAACACTCCCCTCTTTGTAGAGGGGACTAAGGGGAGTGTCAAACCCAATCTCCAAAACAAAACCCAAACATTTCAATAATTAAACCAATTTTAAACTTTTCTTAAGTCTAAGCAATTCCCCGAATTCGTATCTTTAAAGTGCTATGACAAAAGAAAAATCTAACCTATGATAAAGCGTGTTTCACAACTCCTTGGTCTGCTCCTAATATTGGCTACAGGTTCCCTAACCGCTCAAGAAAGCCGATATACGTTTGAGAAAGGTGCTTACGACGGAATTGGAAAATGGTACGAAGGCAGAGAAATATCTCATGTTATGGGCTACCAAGGCATGTATTGGCTGGAGCGAAGCGAACGTGAAACCGAAGAAAATACCAGCACTCTTTTAGAGAATATGAATATATCCAAAATGGATGCCATTGCCGATATTGGTGCAGGCTCTGGCTATCATGTGTTTAAAATGGCAACCATGGCCACACAAGGCACTATCTATGCCGTTGATATCCAAGAAGAAATGCTAACCGCCATGCGAAATAAGAAGTCCAGGGGTGATTTCACTAACGTTAAATTGATAAAGGGTAGTGAAAAAAGCGCGAACCTGAAACCAAATTCCGTGGATAAGGTGCTTATTGTAGATGTATATCACGAAATGAATTTTCCTTATGAAATGATGGTATCCATTAAAAAAGCAATGCGACCTCAGGGTAAACTATATCTTATTGAATACCGAGGGGAAGACCCTGATGTTCCCATTAAAAGATTACATAAAATGACGGAAGCACAAGCAGTTACAGAAATGGAAGCTGTAGGTCTTATTTTGGAAAAGAATCATGCGAATCTGCCTTGGCAGCATTGCATGGTGTTTGTGAAAGGTTAGTTGATAGAAATTCTTAAATACGTTTTTAAAATAGTTTTCCATGTCCGTTCGAGTGGTTTTTCTTTTGAAGGGCAATGGAGAAGAAAAATTGTATAGAGAACTCTTCAACTAAACTCAGTAATTGGTTTTTGGGAACAAAACAGCTTCTCGATACGAATTTCTTCGTGACTTCGGATACGCTCGGCGACCACTTTGAAATTCACTCGAAGTGACATATTAGTAATTTTATCAACATGATTGGAACAGTAATTTTTCAACCAAAATATTTTATATTTCTCCTTTTAACACCTCTTTTTATGACTGCACAGACCATCGTAAACTTTAAAGAAAATCCAACCACCAACAACTGGAAGGTAGTAGATGATGTGGTCATGGGTGGCCGCTCCTCTGGCTCCTTTTCACTATCCGAAAAAGGTTACGGTAAATTCTCGGGCGAAGTTTCCCTTGAAAATAATGGGGGATTCTCCTCTGTACGTTATGATATGGAAACCCTAAAAGTGAGCCCTGAAAGTAAAATTCGTATTCGTTTAAAAGGCGATGGTAAAGCATACCAATTTCGGGTAAAACACGAGCGTACGGCATACTACAGCTATATCACCTCGTTTGATACTACAGGTGATTGGCAAACCCTAGAATTCAAATTGGCCGACCTCTACCCTACCTTTCGTGGTAGAAACCTAGACCTTCCCAATTTTGACCAAGACACGATTGAAGAGCTGCGCTTTCTTATTGGAAACAAAAAGCCGCAGGCGTTTCAGTTGTTAGTGGAGTATATTGAAATACCATGATATTTTACGATTAATAACTTTGAAAATTACCGTATTGACAACCTATAAAATTCACCTGAGCGAATCTTAAATCACATTTTTGGATAACGCTAATACATCATCGTAAATGAAAAAACTACTCCTTCTGGCACTACTCCTAACCCTATCTTCCTGCTTCCTATTTCAGGACAAGGGCATAGTATTTGAAATAGAGAATACCTCAGATTTTCCTATCACCAATGTAAAATTCTCCACCTCGGAAAATTTGGGTAGCATCACTTTTGATAAGATTGCGCCAAAAGATTACCGGGAAGACTTTTTGTCCATGAAGCATCATAAAAAGGACGGTGCTTTTACCCTTTCCTATGTACGCAGTAATGGTGAACTTGTACAAGAAAATCATGGGTACTACACCAATGGTGGTTCCCTAGAAAGTTGGATACGCTTTGAGATTACAAACGATTCCACCGTAATGAAATTAGGTGATTTCAAGGCCTATTGATTCCAACTAAGGGAACACTAAAACTATCAACAGCATCGGTTGAAAACTAGTCCAACACTAGCTAAAAATTCGCACTTTAAATCGTAAATTTGATTTTTGCAATTTATAAAGGTCCCGAAGCAAGTTCGGGATGACAATTTTAAAGTTTCCATCGCCTAAAGCGATGGTATATTTTTTAAAACAACCAATATGATTCATTTCTTTGGAGACCTGGCAACTAAAATTTTTGCCGTCCAAACTGCTCAAGAAATTACTTCAACAGATATAGAAAAACTAGTATGGTTGTTCGGCAACCAACCTAAATTGAAAGCGGCGTCCCTAGACGCCTTTTTTGTTGGTCCCCGTGCCGCTATGATTACGCCTTGGAGCACCAATGCCACGGAAATTACCCAAAACATGGGTATTACAGGTATCGTTCGTATTGAAGAGTTTAAAACGTCTTCTGAAGGGAATACCGATTTTGACCCCATGCTTTTTCAAAAATACGAGCAACTACACCAAGATATCTTTAAAGTAGATGTAACGCCAGAAGCAATTCTGGATATTGATGATATCGCCGCCTACAACCAACAAGAAGGTTTGGCCTTGAGCGATGAGGAAGTTTTATATTTAGAAGGGCTAGCTGAAAAAATAGACCGTAAACTTACGGATTCCGAGGTTTTTGGTTTCAGTCAAGTAAACTCGGAACATTGCCGACATAAAATTTTTAACGGCACTTTTGTTATTGATGGCAAGGAAATGCCTTCTTCGCTCTTTAAACTCATAAAGAAGACATCTAAGGAACATCCCAACGACATCGTATCGGCCTATAAGGACAATGTGGCCTTTGTAAAGGGTCCTACCGTAGTACAGTTTGCCCCAAAAACAGCAGATAAGCCCGACTTTTATCAGGAGGAACAATTTGATTCCGTCATTTCCCTAAAAGCGGAAACGCATAACTTCCCTACGACCGTGGAGCCTTTTAATGGTGCCGCTACAGGTTCCGGTGGAGAAATTAGGGATAGATTGGCGGGTGGAAAAGGATCACTTCCCTTAGCGGGAACTGCGGTTTACATGACTGCATTATCAAGGTTAGAAGCGGATAGGGAATGGGAAAAGGGCATGGCGGAACGGTCGTGGCTGTATCAAACCCCCATGGATATTTTAATCAAAGCTTCTAACGGTGCATCCGATTTTGGAAATAAATTCGGACAGCCCTTGATTACCGGTTCCGTACTTACTTTTGAGCACGAGGAAGAGAACAGGAGATTAGCCTATGATAAAGTTATCATGCAAGCCGGTGGCATTGGTTACGGCAAAGCCGAACAGGCCTTAAAAGATAAGCCGGAGAAGGGCGATAAAATCGTTATCCTTGGGGGTGACAACTACCGTATTGGTATGGGTGGTGCAGCGGTTTCTAGCGCAGACACGGGCGAATTCAGTTCAGCTATCGAATTGAACGCTATACAGCGTTCCAATCCCGAAATGCAAAAACGTGCCGCAAATGCCATTCGTGGCATGGTGGAGAGCGATAAAAACGCTATTGTATCCATTCATGACCACGGTGCGGGCGGACACCTGAACTGCCTTTCGGAATTGGTGGAGGAAACTGGTGGTAAAATAGATTTGGATAAACTTCCGGTGGGTGACCCTACCTTATCCGCCAAGGAAATTATTGGTAACGAATCTCAAGAACGTATGGGATTGGTCATTGGAAAGGAAGATGTGGCTTTGCTCAAACGTATTGCGGAACGGGAACGCTCCCCAATGTATGAGGTAGGTGATGTAACCGGAGATGACCGTTTTACCTTTGAATCGGCCACAACGGGAGAGAAACCTATGGATGTGCAACTGTCGGATATTTTTGGAAGTTCGCCCAAAACCATCATGAAAGACACTACTGTTACTAGAAACTATGAGAATCCGTCATATTCATTAGAATTTTTCCATGAGTATTTGGAACAAGTATTACAGCTAGAAGCCGTTGCCTGCAAAGACTGGCTTACAAATAAAGTAGATCGTTGTGTTGGCGGTAAGGTGGCCAAACAACAATGTGCAGGACCATTACAACTGCCTTTGAATAATGTGGGGGTTATGGCCTTGGATTTTAAAGGAAAAGAAGGAATTGCCACCAGTATTGGCCACTCCCCTATTTCTGGTCTCATAGACCCAGCTGCCGGTAGTAAAAATAGTATTGCCGAGGCCTTAACGAATATTATTTGGGCACCGATGAAAGACGGACTTAAATCGGTTTCACTTTCCGCTAATTGGATGTGGCCCTGCAAGAACGAAGGTGAAGATGCCCGATTGTACCAAGCGGTACAGGCGATATCCGATTTTTCCATAGCGCTAGGCATTAACGTACCTACGGGGAAAGATTCCCTTTCCATGAAACAAAAATATAAGGACGGTGATGTTATTGCTCCGGGAACTGTGGTTATTTCTGCCGCCGGAAACTGTAACGATATCACAAAAGTGGTGGAGCCCGTATTGCAGAAAGATGGTGGTGATATTTACTACGTGAATCTCTCCAAAGATACCTATAAGCTAGGTGGTTCTTCTTTTGCACAAGTGAGAAATACCATTGGAAACGAAGCTCCGACTATAAAGAACGATGCGTATTTTAAGTCGGTTTTTGATTTAATGCAAACTTTGATAAAGGAAGGCCAAGTACTTGCTGGTCATGATGTTGCGTCTGGCGGATTGATAACAACATTGTTAGAACTTTGTTTTGCGGATACAGATCTAGGAGCTGATTTGGATTTGACTAGTTTAGGAGAATCCGATACCATTAAACTACTGTTTTCAGAAAATGCAGGTATCGTTTTTCAGTTGAGAGACAATCTTATTGAGCAAATGCTTGTAGATGCTAATATTGCTATTAAACGAATAGGAAGCGTTACCTCTGAACCTGCGCTCCGTATTAAAAATGGTGGTATGGAAATGGGGCTTAATATAGGATCACTACGAGATACTTGGTTTAAAACATCATATTTATTGGATGACAAACAGACCGCAAACGGATTAGCAAAAGACCGCTTTGATAATTACAAGGAGCAGCCTTTAAAATACTTTTTTCCTCGGCATTTTGATGGTAAGTTATCTTCCTTCGACTACGCTCAGGAATCAAAGTCGGTAGCTGAGCTTAGTCGAAGCCGGAGACCAAAAGCAGCAATCCTTCGTGAAAAGGGCAGTAATTCCGAACGAGAGATGGCCAATGCCATGTACTTGGCAGGATTTGATGTAAAAGATGTACATATGACCGATTTAATTTCCGGTCGTGAAACCTTGGAAGATATTCAGTTTTTAGGTGCCGTAGGCGGATTCTCCAACTCAGATGTGTTGGGAAGTGCCAAAGGTTGGGCAGGAGCTATAAAGTACAATGAAAAGGCGAACAAGGTCATTAAGGATTTCTTTGCAAGGCCGGATACCCTATCTATTGGTATTTGTAACGGTTGTCAACTATTCATGGAGTTAGACCTCATCAACCCAGAGCATAAAACCCATGGTAAAATGACCTATAACGACTCCCACAAACACGAGAGCAACTTTACCTCGGTCCAGATTCAAGTGAACAACTCGGTGATGCTCTCCAGCTTGGCCGGAGCTACCTTAGGGGTATGGATTTCGCATGGGGAAGGTAAATTTAGCCTACCGAACACGGAAGACCAATATGACATCGTAGCTAAGTATGGTTATGGGACCTACCCTGCAAATCCTAACGGTAGCGACTTCAATACGGCAATGCTTTGTGATGCAACCGGAAGACATTTGGTGACCATGCCGCACATAGAGCGTTCTACCTTTCCATGGAATTGGGCACACTACCCAGCGGATAGAAACGATGAAGTATCGCCATGGCTGGAGGCTTTTACCAATGCAAGGGATTGGGTGCTGGAGAACAACTGATAACCTTTAAATTACTAGGAGTCAAAACCTTGGGTTTGAAAAGCATTTTAAATCACTAAACTTTTGTTAACCAGTGTTTTTCGTGCCATATTTCAATAATTCTTGTCTAATTTAAAACAATGGAATCAACAAGAATAAAGGTTAAAAGACCTTGTGCCCAAAAGCATTGTAGTATTGGACTCCTTGCTATCTTTCTTTTGATTGTAAACGGTTCATTTTCCTACGGAAAACAGCAGCCTGCCGATACTAGTGAACTTCCTTTTGAAAAATTATACCTACATCTAGACAAGAGCTTTTACACTGCCGGAGAATCCATTTGGTTCAAAGCCTATTTAATGGATGGTAGGGCCCATACCCCAACAGCACTAAGCGAAGTAGTTTATGTTGAGCTTATTGGGCCTAATGGAACCATCATATCCAAAAACGTCCTAAAAACCAATAAGGGCTCGACTGCAGGGGATTTTGAACTTTCCGATGTACCTCTTAGCGGTACCTATTACATAAGGGCATATACCAATTATATGCGCAACTTTGGAGCGGACAACTACTACACGAAGCATATTTTTGTAAATACAGGCGAATCAGACCCTTTGGTCGGCAACACATCGGTAAATCAGGAAACTGCGCTGGATATGCAATTCTTTCCCGAGGGTGGTCATGCCATAAACGGATTTCTTAATCCAATCGCTTTTAAGGTGCTCGATTCCGATGGTAAAAGTACTTCCGTATCCGGCATTATTAAAGATGATACGGGAAACTGGATAACCAATTTCAATACAAGCCATTTGGGCATGGGACTTTTTCATTTTATACCAAAACCAAATAGAAACTACAGTGCACACCTGACGCATAATGGAGAAGAGCTACGCTATAAGTTGCCTAAAACAATTCAGCGTGGGGTACTTATGACCCTTTCCAATCTTCGGGACTATTACAAAATAGAACTAAGGGCCACATTGGGTATAAAGCTCAAGGACTATTCGCTGGTAGGTAAACAGAAGGGTTCCGTACAGTTTAATTTAGCCTTAAACGCGAACAAACAGGAAAATACCACCATTATTAAAATAGCTAAAGATATCTTAGAAGAAGGTACGCTGGAATTGACCTTGCGGAACGACCAAAAACGCCCAATAGCGGAACGTCTTATATTTCATGAAAATGAAAATGCCGCCATGCAGGCCCGTATGGCAAGCGCCAAAAATTCTTATGAAAAAAGGGAACAGGTAGTCTTAGAAATTGATGTAGCTACAATGGACTTCGCCTCGGTCAAGGCGGACTTGTCCCTGTCCGTTTCCAA
>JBARUM010000081.1:0-4093 GCA_049645725.1 Maribacter sp. | reverse complement strand
GGTTATCATCTTCTTCTTCTTCCTTACTACAGGATACGATAGTAGATGTACCTAAAGCTAAAAAAAATCCAATTTTTAAAAAATACCTGTTCATAATATTTATGATTTAATTGTTTTTCATCCTTACCTACGAAGCTTTTACCATAGGGTTTTAAAAGGAATGTTAAAAAAATGAGTAGTTTATCAATTAACAGGAGGAAGCTAAAAAACTGGAGTCGGAACCATATTTATTACTAATTATAGACAGACTATAAGTTGGAAGCGTATGCATGGTGTAATGTTTGAACCGCATCGTTTACTCCCAAAAGAAAACTATGGTTTAAAAATAGATTCAATAAAGTGATAAATGGTTAATGCCCTAAAACTGCTATTTATTTTTATATCCATTAATTGTAATAACTGCCATTTTAATACGACTTGTCTTTAAACAAGTAACATGCGAAAACTTCTCTATCTTATTTTTCTGAATTTCTGTTTTTTAATGACAGGCCAACAAATGAATTCGGACAAACTTGGTGTATTAATTTCCCAGGTTGCTGATTCCAGCATTACCAATGGTAATTCCTACAATTTTATATATAAAAACAGACCGCTCATATGCGTATATGATAATAGGGCAAATAGAATGCGAATCATATCCCCTATTATAAAACGTGAGGAAATTGGAGAGGATGAACTTCTAAATACTTTGGTAGCTAACTTTCACTCTGCTTTAGATGTAAAATATGCGTTGAGTGATGAAATAATCTGGTCGGTTTTCACTCATCCTTTGAGAGAACTATCGGATGGACAGGTTTTAGATGCCATTGACCAAGTATATACTGCGAGTATCACATTCGGCACAAGTTACTCCAGTACCTCATTGGTATTTCCAGGAAATAGCAAGAAGGAAGAAAAAAGATTATTGAAAAGAATTGATTAACTGTATTCCCGTACTTTTCCTAAGGTGCCTTTGAAGAAATTTTGATAAACCTTAAAATCATTTTCTATATCACTTGTGGGAAACAGCGGTTTAGAAATTTTGATTTCTTTTTTACCATAATCAAATGCCACCAACAAAATGGGTACTTCAGCTGCTTTAGCAATATAGTAGAAGCCTGTTTTCCATTTATCTACTTTTTTACGCGTCCCTTCTGGGGACAACGCTAACCTAAATGTTTCTTTGGATTCAAATACTTTGGTCACTGCAGAAACGGTATCGTTACTTTTACTCCTATCAATAGCTGCGCCACCTGTCCACTTAAAGAACCATCCAAATGGTGAGTCAAAAAGACTCTTTTTCCCAATATAATTGATCTCTTCATTCCAAACTTTCCGTATTAACAAACCTAACAAAAAGTCCCACCAACTTGTATGAGGTACTACGGCAATTACACATTTATTTAAATGTGACGGGAATTCCCCCTTAAAGGACCACCCTAGTAACTTGAAATAAATAAACTTGGCAATTCTTTGCATGGGTTTTTAATGGAATAGAAATAATTTTGATACTTAAGGTCAAATCATAACTAATTTAACCTTTCAGCGCAATCTAAATTTGCTTGTAAATAGACTTTAGCTTGTCTCGTGTAATAATAGATTTCCAGTTCTCACCAAGGGCATTTTCCCATAAAGGTTCCATTCTTAGGGCTACGGATACCATTTTATCTAATTCCGAATCTGTCAACTGTTTGCAAATACCTTTTGGCAAGTCTATTTTATGTTTTTCTATCATTCTATGGAAAAGCTTTACACCTTCAGGATAAAATTCTTCTAAATACTGAAATACCAAACAGTTACCTATACCGTGCTTAACTCCCAATAGGTAACCTAGGCCATAACTCATTGCATGGGCAATACCTACTTGTGAATAGGCAATACTCATACCGCCGTGCCATGATGCCATCATCAACTTATCTCGGGATTCAGATTTTGGTAAATCGTTTAAAAACACTTCTTTGCACAGATCCAAAGCCTTTTCACCATAACTTTTACTAAAAGCATTTAGGTAGGTACCATTAAGTGATTCAATACAATGTATATAACAATCCATTCCCGTATAAAACCATTGTTCAGGACGAACCCCTTTTGTCAATTCCGGATCTAGCACCACTTGGTCGAAAGTTGAATAATCAGAATTAATTCCTAGTTTTTTATCGGGACCCAATAAGACGGTAGTTCTAGAAACTTCTGCTCCAGTTCCACTGATGGTAGGTATACCCACGTGATAAATAGATTTTTTTTGCACCAAGTCCCAACCCTGATAGTCGGCAGCCCCCCCCTTATTGGTCAACAATATTGCCACAGCCTTTGAAAGATCCAATAACGTTCCTCCTCCTATTCCAATAATTCCGGAAGGTAGTTCCTGAAATTGACTCCGTATCATTTTAACTAATGCATCTACCTGTTCCGTTTTGGGTTCCTCATCCGCAGAAATAAATACAATCTGGTCACAGAATATTTTAGGAATACGACTAATAAGTTCGGTTCCTTCAAAAACGTCATCCACCAAAAAAATCATGGCAGCCTCGGAATGTCTTCTCCAGGGTAGTAAAATATCTCCTAATTGGTCAAAACTTCCGTTACCAAATACAACTCTTGGCACCATAGGGAAATTTCTATATTTTTCTGAAGCTCTAGTAGGTATCTTCTTCAATGCTATTTCTTTTTTAATCTCCATCTTATTCTTTATAGGTACTGTAACACATTAACCAAGGTATTAATGGTCATGTAACCTTTTGTATCTTTTGGTGTCTCTATTTCTTCATGTTGCCATGTGGTATGAAACGGAATATGTATTGCTCTGGCACCAATATTAACCAATGGAAGCACATCGGACTTCAATGAGTTTCCTATCATCAGGAATTCATCAACTGAAATCTCTAAATGTTCCAACAAATCCTTATAGTTTTTCTCCTTTTTATCACTCAACACTTCTACATGATGAAAATATTCGGAGAGATTAGAACGCTCAAGCTTCCGCTCTTGATCTAATAAGTCTCCTTTCGTCAAAACGATCAATCTATATTTTCCATTTAATTTCTGTAAAACCTTTTCCACACCTTCCAACAGCTCCACCGGATGAGCAATCATCTTTTTACCTAGATTCAATATTTCAGAAAGCGTTGCTTGTGAAACTTGATTATTTGAGAGCTCTAAAGCCGATTCTATCATGGATAACGTAAACCCTTTTATACCATATCCGTACAAATCAAGATTTTTGATCTCCATCCTAAAAAGCTCTTGATCTATTGTATTCTTTGTTTCATATTGCTCCAATAATGCAGCAAATTTTTCTTCTGTTTCCCGAAAATAGGTTTCATTGACCCAAAGGGTGTCATCAGCATCAAATCCAATAACCTTAATTCCATTAAAATCTATTTCCATGCAGCTTGAGCTTTCTCCAAATCTTCTGGAGTATCAATTTCTATTCCTGAAACGGAAGTTTCTACCATTTTTATCTTCTTACCATATTCCAAATACCTAATGGCCTCTATTTTCTCTGTAGCTTCCAAAGGAAGCATTGGCAACCTTTGGAAATCCATTAACGCCCTTTTCCTAAAAGCATAAATTCCTTTATGCTTATAATAAACCGTATTATCATTCAATGCTCTAGGAAAGGGTATTGGCGAACGCGAGAAGTAAAGGGCAAAATCTCTATTATCTACAATAACCTTTACCGTATTTGGGTTCTTTATTTCTTCCTCATCCGTGATTTTCACCATTAGGGAGGCTAAATCAATTTCTTTTTCTTTATCATTTTTAAAAACCTCCAATACCCCTGCTAAACTTTCGCGATCCGTAAAAGGTTCATCCCCTTGTACATTTACTATTATATCTACTTTCATATTGGAAACTGCCTCAGCAATCCGGTCACTTCCACAATCATGTTCTTTCTTGCTCATAATTGCCAGACCGCCTTCATTTGTTATAGTTTCATAAATGATATCGCTATCCGTAACTACGTAGACCGCATCAAATAATTCTGTTTTAACGGCGGCTTCGTAAGTCCTTATTATCACCGGTTTGCCGGATAAGTCCTGCATTAATTTTGCCGGAAACCTTGAGGCTGCGTACCTAGCGGGTATCATTGCAATTGTTTTCACTTACTAGT
>JBARUM010000080.1:0-2526 GCA_049645725.1 Maribacter sp. | reverse complement strand
CTTTATTACCACTTCCGCGAGTCTCCGTAATTTCATCAATGATATTCAACGTCAACAGACTCTCTATTAAACCAACTCCCGCTACTATTCCCGCATAAGGAATAATAATTTTAAAGGTTTCCAATGTAAATGGCAATTGCGGAATGGACAATGGAGGAAAACCTCCTTTGATACTTTCGCCTTCTCTCATAGTGTCCGCTACGGTAAGTGTATCTATCTGAAATCCTATAACTATTGCCGAAACGACTACAATAGCCACTAAGGAGGATGGCACCGCTTTGGTAAGCCTGGGAAGTCCCCAGATAATTATCATAGTTAGTAGGGTTAGCCCCAGCATCATATACATTGATGTTCCGCTTAACAAACTATCCGTTCCCTTTTGATAAAAGTTGGGAAATTGAGCCATAAAAATGATAATAGCCAATCCGTTAACAAAGCCGAACATGACCGGATGCGGTACTAGTCTTATAAATTTTCCCAAACGCAATATACCGGCCAATATTTGTAAAACCCCCGCCAATATTACCGTCGCAAAAACATAATTTAAAATGGTTTCTGGTTCTATTCCAGGAAAATTGCGCTTTAGTTCCAATATTAATCCAACAAAAATAACCGCAACTGCTCCGGTAGCTCCAGAAATCATTCCAGGTCGACCTCCAAGGATAGAGGTTACCAATGCCAATATAAATGCAGCATAGAGTCCCGTAAGGGGTGAAAACCCGGGAATTAAGGCAAAAGCGATGGCCTCTGGAACCAAGGCCAAGGCTACCGTAAGACCCGATAGTATTTCGGTCTTGTAATCTACTTTTTGTTGAAAATCGAATAAGTTAAGATACTTGCGCACACCTAATATTTTAAGGGCGCAAAAATAGCATTATTTCGCTGATGACCCTAGCAGGAGTTTGATAATTAACGATTTAGCAATTTACCAGCTTTTTAATCCCAATAATTTCTCTCCCAATTCAGATAATTTAGCAGTATCATATCTGTTTTGTTCCCATTTTCTGGGGTCGCCAGGAAATGCATACCCTTGGGGTGCAACTCTATTTTTCCATGAATTAATCCGCCAGTTCTTTAACGCAACGTTATTCTCTTCCGCAGGCATCATAGAAATGTATTGTGCTATTCTAACTTTACCCTTGGATTTATTAGGGCGAATACCATGAGGCTCCGTACTATTGAAAATCAGCAGATCGCCTGCCTGCATTTTCACTTTTACAATTTTATCTTCCAAGTCAGAAATATCCGGTTGAAAGCGGTCACGGTCCTCCGGTTGTTTTAATTTCCAAGTATCATAATTTCTATACAACCAAGGAATACATTGGAAACCTCCCATGTTTTCATCTTCTTGATCCGCAAGTGCCAATACTCCTTGCACATTTTGGGGACGCGTTTCTGGATCGTAATCCCAATGGATAAAACCTTTTTTCTTAACTCCAGACGGCAACGGGAAATTTAAGTTGGCACGATCAATAGTGACCCACAATTTTTCCGTTCCCCAAACATCTACAAAAGCATCGTAAACCCGTTGGGTTTGTCTATTGTTCCATAACGATTGATGATTGTAAACCTCTATCATTCCCGTTCCGGTCAACTCCTTCATCTTCATTTCTGCCCTAGGTGGAGCATACCATGTATTCTTATCATCAGGATCCTTTTCATCAAACTCCCAAAGAAAATCTGCCGTCTTTTTAACTTGTGCGGTAGGTACCGCATTCTTTATAAGGATGTAGCCGTTATATTTCCAGAACTTCCAATCTTCTTCACTTAAAACTCGTAATGGTTTTCCATTGGACCGATCATTTAAATGTTGGTTACTGCTTGTAGCGGTAGACGGATTTCCGGGGATTTCCTTATGTGCCTTGTTAGCCATTTCCAATTTGCTGTCCATGTTATTCATACTATATATATTTTAATGATGGTCAAAATTGATAAGGTAAAATTATAAATCACAACCTGTTAAAACTACCTTGATATTGATTGTAATTTGAACTATATTGATATTTTAGGGCGTTTTTCATAATGAATATGTCATTTTTGTTATATTTAGGTTTGAGTGCCAGCCTACATTGCACTCAAAAGAAACCCTATGAAGATTCAATTAGAGACCATTGCGCCAGATTCCAAAAGTCCCTTTAGACTATTACATGACCCTAAATTGAACCACCTTTTTTACTGGCATTTTCATCCCGAATTGGAGCTAGTTTACATAGAAGGAGCAAGTGCCAAACGACATGTAGGAGATCATATATCAGAATTCGAGGATTCTGATTTGGTACTCATAGGGGCAAATATTCCCCACCTTAATTTTGATCATGGAGTTAAAACCAAGTACCGAAAAGAAGTGCGACATGTAAAACCAGTTTTTAAGGATACTGTTCTTGGAGCTTTACCGGAATTAAAGCAAATAGACCGTTTATTGGAGCTATCTAAATACGGTATTGCCTTCCATGGGGAAACTAAAAAAGAAATCGGGTCACTTTTAAAAACATTACATCTTTTGGAGCCCTATGATTTTTTTATGAC
>JBARUM010000079.1:0-2291 GCA_049645725.1 Maribacter sp. | reverse complement strand
ACCGATAACCGCAGAAATAGCAACGGGTAGAATTTTGTCAGCTGGAAGCAGTTTGGTAATATCGTTCTGTAAACCAACGCCTATTAAACCTACTGCTGCACCTTCATATTCTATTTTAGGTAAAAACCGTGCCTTTATTTCTAGACCCTTCACCAAACCTACACTTCCTTGAAGGTATCCTGATGGGACAAAGTCCAATCCTTCCCCTGAAAGACCTGAAGGCAATTCAAACTCCTCCCTAACCGTAATACCGGCTACCTGACCCTCAACAAAAACATCTATCCCATTTAAATCTCCCAAGGCAGAGGAAACAGCTCTTGCTGTTCCAGGGTTATCTACAAAATCTAGGTTTTGATAATCATTGGGATCTAGAACAAATACCTTCTTATCGTCTTTATTCTGAAAACTAGTAATATTTCCAATAATAGAAATTTCAAATCCACCTAAAGGCTTAGCATCGGCCGAATTATACCAGCCCGTAGAAAAGTTATAAATGGCACTTTCCGATAAGGGAGCCATATAATCATTTGTAAACTGCTCCGCATCTTCTACTCCAGCGGCAAAAACATCATTAAAATCCGCTTGTGCTATCGCAAAGGAAGCGGTGACCATGAAAACTAATGTAAGTATACTCTTCATCTTGTAAAATTTTTCCTAAAACTAAAAAACCTGCGGTAACCCCGCAGGTTTTTGTTGTGTAAGTGGTAAATTCTATGTGTCAATGTTCGCATAAACGGCATTTTTTTCAATAAATTCTCTACGAGGCGGAACTTCATCACCCATTAACATGGAAAATACACGATCCGTTTCCGTAGCATTTTCAATGGTGATTTGTCGTAATGTGCGAAAATCAGGGTTCATTGTGGTATCCCATAATTGCTCAGCGTTCATTTCTCCAAGACCTTTATATCTTTGAATGCTCACTCCTCCACTATAGCTATCAGCAATCGTATCCCTTTCCTTGTCCGACCAAGCGTATTGTTTTTTTTGACCTTTCTTGACCAAGTATAGGGGTGGCGTAGCAATATAAACATGACCTCCTTCAATCAATTCTCGCATATATCGGAAGAAAAAGGTAAGTATTAAAGTTTCAATATGGCTTCCATCAACATCGGCATCACACATAATAACTACTTTGTGATACCTTAATTTTTCTAGGTTTAACGCCTTACTATCATCCTCAGTTCCAATGGTTACTCCTAGCGCCGTATAAATATTCTTTATTTCTTCGTTTTCAAAAACTCGGTGTGGCATAGCTTTCTCCACGTTCAGGATTTTACCACGTAATGGCAGAATGGCTTGAAAATTCCTATCCCTTCCCTGCTTGGCGGTTCCACCGGCCGAATCTCCCTCAACCAAGAAAACCTCGCATAATGCTGGATCCTGCTCGGAACAATCCGATAATTTACCAGGAAGACCACCAATACTCATGACAGTTTTGCGCTGCACCATTTCACGCGCCTTGGTGGCGGCATGTCTGGCTGTAGCAGCTAAAACCACTTTTTGAACAATTACTTTGGCGTCATCTGGATGCTCCTCTAAATAATTGGTCAACATTTCGGAAACAGCTTGGCTTACTGCGGATGAAACCTCTCTATTTCCTAGTTTGGTTTTTGTCTGCCCCTCAAATTGGGGTTCTTGAACCTTTACGGAAACAATGGCCGTCAAACCTTCCCTGAAATCATCACCCTGAATCTCGAACTTTAACTTATCCAACATTCCAGAAGCATCTGCATACTTTTTTAGTGTAGAGGTAAGTCCTCTTCTAAAACCAGATAAATGTGTACCTCCCTCATGGGTGTTTATATTATTCACATAGGAATGTAGGTTTTCCGTGTAACTGGTGTTATAGATCATGGCAACTTCCACAGGAATATCATTCTTTTCCCCTTCCATGGAGATGACGTTCTGGATCAGAGATTCACGATTACCATCCAAAAACTTTACAAATTCCTTTAATCCCTCATCGGAGTAAAAAGTCTCTGAAACGTACTCCCCTTTATCGTCCTTTTGTCTCTTATCCGTAATGGATATGGTTACTCCCTTATTTAGGAAAGAAAGTTCACGCATCCTATTGGACAGTGTCTCGTAACTATATTCTATGGTTTGGGTGAAAATCTGATCATCTGGATGAAAAGTGACCATAGTGCCCCTTTCCTTAGTTTCCCCAATACTTTTTACAGGATATATAGATTTTCCTCGCTCATACTCTTGCTCCCAAATTTTACCGTCCCTGTAAACAGTAGCTTTAAGCTTATCTGAAAGTGCGTTTACAACGGAGACTCCAACAC
>JBARUM010000078.1:0-1917 GCA_049645725.1 Maribacter sp. | reverse complement strand
AAACTTGGGTCAAGTTTAAAGTCCTCCCCTTTTTTTGGGAATAAAGAGGTAAGCATTTTCAAATCTGAAAGTTTGATTGGTGGTTGTACTTTCCTCAATGTTGTAAATGTCGTTACATTTGTTTTGAAAATCGGTCTTTGTTCCCAAGAACCTAATGATTGGTCAATGTGCGCATAAATACTGCCAGGTGTAACATCTCCAACAAGATTCGATGCTCCGCCATTCATAGCATCTATGAATAAAGTAGTAAAAACACCAGAACCTTTTTCTTCTATTGCATATTGTTCGGCACTCGAAGCAGTTAAAATGGTAACACCTTCCTTTATAACGGCTTTGTCTTCGTTTGGTGAAGCATTTCCAGCAACACCTGAATGGCAACAATCAAGAATTATAATTTTGTTTCTTGCAGGTGAATTATTAGCAATTTGTAGTAATTCGTTCATTGGAAAGCCATCGTCTCCGTCTTTGCATTCTGATGTGATTAAATAACCACCAGTACTTTCTATATATCCGTGACCAGAAAAGTAGAATAATGCAATATCACTTTTATCTCTAAAAAGTTCCTCAACTTGCGTTTTTAGCTCTTTTCTTTCAATTCTTGCTTTTGGTCCAGTAGCAATTTCAATATTAACATCAAAATTCTTGGTTCCATCACTATGTCTGTCTAAAACAGATTTCATTGCATATGCATCATTTACACATCCAAATAATTCATTGATAGTGTCGTAATAATCTATACCAACTACTAAAGCTTTTCTCATCTAATTTTATTTTTTCCTTCAAGCATCATTTGGTCAACCGCTGCTGAAATACCATCCCAAGTCCACTTAATTGTTCTATTTCTTTGCAATCCAATTGGCAAAAGTGTGGTTGTATTTGCTCCATCTACATAAACTCCAAAAACAGGAACGTTTTGTTCTTTTGCAAAAGCTATTTCTTTTCTTACACCAACTGCGGTAGAAGTTTTTAATCCAACTAAAACTATAAGAAAATGACACTTATTAATTTTTGCTTTAATCAAAGCTTCCCATTGTGCTTGCGGTAAAGCACTTTTTGATGACCAATCTTCTATGTTGAAAGGTGTTTTAATATTTTTTGATTGACCTACGAAATATAATCGCTGCTTGCTATTATTATCGAAATCAAAACTTATGAATGCTCTTGGATTTGCCATTACTTATAATCTATTTATGAATTTTTCTAAATTTGGCCAATTCCACTCTACAACTCTTTTACCTTGTAATTCTGTTGGAATTGCTCCTTTATTTTTCTTTTGAATATGCATTCCGATAATTTTCACATTCTCTTCTCTTGCACATTTAATTTCCCATCTTGCTCCGTGAGCCAAATGAGTTCTTTTACTTAAAAGAGCAATTACACCATCGCATCCTTTTATCTTTCTTCTGCATTTAACTTTCCATTCATTTTGTTTCCACTTCTTCTTTACTGACATATCAATAAATTCAAATGGTGAGTGTTTTTTTTTCGCTTGGTCTACAAGATGATTTCTGTATTCAATATCTTCTATTGCAAAGCTTATAAAAATTCTTTTCTTTTTAGGTTTTTCTGCCTCAAAAAGCCAATCAAAAATTCCCATTCAATTTCGTGTAATTTGTTTTTTGCATTACCCACAACGGGTTTGTGTATGGTTAGTTGCGTGGTTAAGCAACTAAGTTAGCAAACAAATCACAGATAGAAAATTCCAGCGGAATTTTCGTAAGTCGGCAGTGACCTAGCAATTAATTATACACGGTGTTGTACCTCGTTTTTTTATTCGTAAATACATTCATTTCTTACTTGCACACCTTTTGCTTCTAACTTCTTTTTCATTTCCAACCAAGTTTTGTCTCTTAATGTTCCTGCTGGATAAAGATTATTTTTAAAATCATTTGTTATAACTCTCATACAGTTTGGTTG
>JBARUM010000077.1:0-2531 GCA_049645725.1 Maribacter sp. | reverse complement strand
TCGCTATAATAAACTCTATTGAAAAAGTTCCACTTATCAGGGAATAAGTACTTATTTGAAACAATAGGAGCAATGCCAAAATAAGTAGGCCAAAGATGAAAATAGTTTTTTTCACCCTTAAATTTAGCAAAATTTGGCCTTTATTTTGTCTACCACGGTTTGTGCTAATTTTAGTTTGCTCTCTACCGTCCACCCAGCTACATGTGGTGTTAATAGGACATTTTCTGCCTGGACCAAATATTTAAAGGCCTCAGGAAGTTTGTTACCTGTGAACATATCTTCAAAAGAGGTTTTTTCGTACTCCAACACATCCAGTCCTGCTCCCAATATTTTTCCTGATTTCAAAGCTTCTACCAAATCCGATGTACTAATGCACTTACCCCTAGCGGTATTCAATATCCAAAAAGGATTATGGAACTTGTTAATAAATTCTTTGTTTACCATGCCTATGGTCCGATCTGTTTGTGGTAGATGTAAGCTCAAAACATCGGTGCGTTGGTGTAATTCTAAAATACCTACTTGACGGGCATTATCATCTTCTACACCACCTTGAATATCATAACAGATAACTTCGTCCACATCAAAACCCTTTAGTTTTTTGGCAAACGCTTTTCCCATATTGCCATAGCCTAAGATACCTACTACCTTGCCTTCCAATTCCAAGCCTCTATTTCCTTCACGATCCCATTTGCCATTTCGTACTTCCTCGTCCGCACTATTTAATCTATTAAAGAGCGATAAAAGCATTCCTAAGGTGTGCTCCCCAACTGCATTGCGGTTTCCTTCCGGGGCTGCCGCTAAAAAAATACCCTGGGATTTTGCGAACCGGATATCTATATTTTCCAATCCTGCTCCAAGCCTACCTATAAATTTTAGGTTGGTAGCTTTATCCAAAAATTGGGCATCAACGGTAAACCTGCTACGGATGATAAGTCCATCATAATCTTGAATCTTTTCTTCTATTTGCTCTTTGGTGGATATATAATCTTCATCGTTCTGAAAACCCAAAGCATTGAATTGTTCAATTATTAATGGATGGTTAATGTCTACGTGCAGTACTTTCATAGTTGTAAAATTACGATTTCTGAAGGAGTAATGTAAATTGAAATTTATGACATGAAAATTCAACAATAATCGTGTTTTTGTACCCATGCGGTCGATAAAACAATTGATTAAAATTAAATTTACTTTTGATAATTAGATGAAATGATCAATGATATAAGTTTTATTGATATTCTTTTACTAATGGGTATTGCCCAAGGTGTCTTTCTTACCCTAACCCTACCCATTGTGCATTTGAACAATACAAAACCAAATAGTATACTTTCCGTTCAGTTGGCAATGACGAGTATGCTTTTACTATCCAAGTTTATTATTTCAAAAGCTGATGAGTTCTGGGTGGTGCAATGGGCCGGTGTTTTGGAGTTTATTATTTTTTTGTTCGGTCCTTTGGGTTATCTATATATTCTAAGGCTTCTCATAAAAGGTAAACAGAATATTCACCTGGCATTGCCTCATTATGTTCCTTCCATCTGTTATGCTCTTTTTTTATTATACCTCTGTACTTATTCCGAAACGGACTATCACTCTTTTTGGAAGGAAGGTCATTTAGCCACAATTTTTGCTATTGTTGAAGGCTTGGCCTTAGCTTCTAACCTATACTATTTATTCTATTGTGGAAAATTGATTTTTAGTTTTGATAAAAACAAGAAAGAGCAATTATCGTTCGCTCAGCCATCGCTAAGGTTTTTAAAAATTATGTTCAGTGCTATTGCCATTATTCTGATAGTTTGGTGTTCTAGTTTTGTGACATCAACATTTTTCGGACTTTTCAATATGTACTTTAACTACAACACCGTTTGGATTGCCTTGCCCTTACTCATTTACGGTATAGGTTTTTATGCTTTAAAACAACCCGAAATATTTAGGGTCAGCATTCACACAAAAGAAAATACGAAAGCCAAGGATAGATTGGTTGAAACTGAGATTCAGAATTTAAAATCATCCTTGAACACCCTCATATATCAAGAAAAAATATTTATGGATAATGAATTGACATTATCAACATTGGCAGGACATTTGGGCACGTCTTCAAACAACCTTTCATGGTTATTGAACAATGTACATAACACAAATTTTTATGACTATATCAATCAATTTAGGGTTGATGCGTTTTTAGAAAAATTGAATAAAAAGGAACATCATAGCCAAACCTTATTGGCACTATCTTATGAAGTAGGATTTAAATCAAAATCTACCTTCAACAAGGCTTTTAAAGATAAGCTACAAGAAACTCCAAGTAATTACATTAAAAGATTAGGTACTTAATCTGTTCAATTGGGTACACGCGGTCGATTCATATTGGGTCTAGCAGTTATCATTGCTAAAATTTAAAAATAATCTTTTATGAAAAATCAAAATAAGTACCAGCTAACGCAAATTTTACTTTTTTTAGGACTTATCCTAACTATAATTACGTCCTGTAGTAAATTCCCTTATGGTGGAGGTCCTATTTTAGAAAAGGCCAAGGT
>JBARUM010000076.1:0-2128 GCA_049645725.1 Maribacter sp. | reverse complement strand
ATATGTTCCCGAACTACGAAGGTTGCCCATAAAATTGGCTATCGAACCCTGGTTAATTACTCCGATGGAGGAGGGATTGTACGAGTTCAACTATGGTGTAGCTTATCCGAAACGCATTGTCGATGTTCGTGAGACCAGAAAATTTGCACTTCAAAAACTGTATGGTCAACGCAAGAGTGAATTGGCAAAATTGGAGAAGGAACGCATACTGGAGAAACATACCATTCGTAGAGCGAATAAAAAATAAGAGCTAATGGCTTGCTATGGTTCAAGAGCGGTTTTGGGATGGCTGTTCAATTTGTAATCTACTGAACCGAATAGGGATACATACCGCGTTAATTCCACGCATCACCACTTTTTAGGAAACCTATGGCGCACATTTTGGATATTCCATTATGCAATTTGTACTTGGACCATGTTTTTGGTACCCCTCAATATGTAATTAAACCAGTGGTTCTCCCTTAACCTTTTCTTCTTATCCGATAGTTACAATAGTTTCCCCGGTAATCGGAAAAATCAGGTAAATGAAATTGACTTACATTAGATTTGGCACTTCTTAAAACAAGCCTTTCATGCTCCATTTCTGATTGAAAATGTAATAGCGAAGGCTGCTCCCTGGCAGTTACGATTTTACACTTTGTATGGACCAAAGCAACGGTGCTATCATTTTCAAGACCTGAGCGTACTATTATTTTACCCAACTATAAACCTTATGGAAATTTTAGTGGATAATTGCATGTTTCATTTATGCTGTGTTCCTAGTAGGGACCTTAAATTTATATGTCCGCTAAGTAATCCTTTCATAGCTTAGCACATTTCCTTATTTAGTTTGATGCAATAGGTATAAGTTGGTATGGACTAAACTCGCCGTATATCGGTAAATTGCGGCACCATCTTTTAAAGTGTAACCCCTTTCAAGGAAAAAATGGATTGGTTAAAATTTGGAGTGCAAGAAGAAAAATGACAGAAATAACAAAAGAACGTTATGATACGATCAAAGGCTCCCATTTAATGTTCGCCGAGGAGAGAGGATTGTATAAAACGTATTGTCCCTCGGAAGTGGCCAAGGCTTGTTTTCCCAAAAATTGGCGAAAGTACATGGATGTGGTCAGGGGGGCTGCGGACAATTTGGTGGCCACTGGAAATCTGGTCGTACTTCAGAATGGCAAGATTATTCCAGTTAAGGCAGTTGATGCAAAAGGACCAATCCGGTTACGAAAGAAATAAAGTCGTAGATCGGTACTATACAAGATTTTCTTTCTTGATCTTTGCTATGGCCCTGTCCCATTTCTTAAAAATGTTTTGAGGTTTTGGATAATCTTCAATCTCATACTCCCATGGGATAAGTACCGCCAAATCATCGAGCTTTTCAAGTTCTGGGAGCCATTTTCTAATGAACTGCTGTGCCTTATATTTATTGGCTTGATTGACTGGATTGGTATACCAAATCTGATACGCCTGGGTGTGCCAGTTCATCCAATTCGAGGCCACGTCATAATCAATGAGCTTCGACTCGAAATACGCCGCTCCCCATGTCCAATCGATTAGATAATCGTATACCAAAAAGCTCGAGCAGTTTACTCGACCTCGGTTGCTCATATACCCCGTTTCGTTGAGCTGGCGCATATGGGCATCGATGAAAGGTATCCCTGTTCTACCCTCACACCATCTTTTGAACAATGTACTATCGTTGGTAAATTCCTTGGTCTTATTGGTGTAACCTTCCGTGTGGTACACCTCATTCTGAAAGCGCATTAACTTGAACGTATAATAATCTCTCCACACCATTTCGAAGATGAGCCACCACGTACTTTGATTCTTTTTGATTTCCCTTTCATATCGTTTTATCGTTTCATGGACCATTCTAGGGGACAAACAGCCCAAAGCCAAATAGGGCGAAAATTTTGAGCTGTAGTCCAGACCGAGCGACTTATTTCGTGTCCAACGGTACTTTGTCAACTGTTCGCTTTCAAAAGAATAGAAATGGAGACGTTTGAGGGCTTCGGTTTCCCCGCCCACAACGTAGGTAAGCGCAAAGTTCCTGGTTGTTTTCAGCCCTACATCGGCTGCGGTAGGGAGCTCCCCCCAACGAAAGTCATTTAAGGGAGTGCAGGTTATGGCCTTAGGT
>JBARUM010000075.1:0-2230 GCA_049645725.1 Maribacter sp. | reverse complement strand
TTTTTTGTTTTGTTTGTATCTTCGATTTTCAGAAAATAGATTCATGGGTAAGTTTATTATAGGTATTTGTTGTCTACTAGGGTTTTGGGGTGTTGCCCAGGAAACCATAGAAGATGATAGTATTAATGCCGTCGTAGTCAATGCCCAGACGGATGTATCTATGGAAAGTGTGCATGTTGTAAACCTTAACCAAGTGGTAGGTACGATTACCAACGAAAAAGGAGAATTCTCAATTAGGGCTGCCGTAAACGACACCCTCTATTTTTCGTTTTTAGGATTTAAATCTCAAAAAATCAGGGTAACCAATGACATGTTTAAATTTAAGGACACAAAAATTGCCCTTACAGAACTAGCATATGCACTAGAGGAAGTAATCGTAAGACCCTACCAACTTACTGGTTATTTGGAAATTGACGTAAAAAACCTGCCCATTAATAATTCGTATCAATATAGTATTTCTGGTTTATCTGTTGGTTATGAGGGTGGTAATAAAAGTACAAGTGCGGTTACTAGGGTGTTGGGAGCTATTTTAAACCCCGCAGACTTACTTCGAAATCTTTTTGGAAGACAGCCTAATAATATGCGGAAATTGAGGCAGATAAAGGAAGATGATCAGATACGTGATCTTTTGGCTTCTAAGTTCGATAGAGAAACTTTAGTGGAACTACTTCAATTGGAAAAAGTTGATCTTCAAGATATTCTTAATAATTGTAATTACTCTAAATCTTTTATAACCACGGCAAACGACCTTCAAATTTTGGATGCAATAAGTAGCTGCTATGAGGAATTCAAGGTTTTAAATCGAAAGAAATAAACTACTCCCAAGTCGATTGGAAGTCTTTGAAATTTACATATCCCTATTTGCTTAAAATCGATATTAGGAACATTAAAGCCATTGGTAGAATAAAATTTTTCAGTTCCATTCGCATTTTATAGCTTTAGGCAAAATAGAATGCACATGAAATACCTACTTGGCGCCGTTATACTATTTTTCCTTTTTGCCGCCTGTAAAATGGAAAAAAAAGAAATAGTTAAGGATACTGTCGTTATGAGTGATACTGTAGTATCACCAAAAAGGAGTATTCCATTTATATGGGACGGGGCTAATATTTACTTCCTCCTCACCGATAGATTCAACAATGGCAATCCAGAAAATGACGTCAATTTTGACCGTACTAACCCAACAGGACTCCTAAGAGGATTTATGGGAGGAGATTTGCAAGGTATTACTAAAAAAATAAATGAAGGCTATTTTACCAAATTAGGTATCAATGTCATTTGGTTTACCCCGGTTGTTGAACAAATACATGGTGATACTGACGAAAGTACGGGCAACACTTACGGATACCATGGGTATTGGGCAAAAGACTGGACGGCATTAGATCCAAATTTTGGCACCAAAAAAGATTTGGAAAACCTTATCGAAACCGCTCATAAAAATGAAATTAGGGTATTAATGGATGTAGTTCTGAATCATACAGGCCCTGTAACGCAAAAAGATCCTGTTTGGCCAAAGGAGTGGGTAATTACTGGCCCTGCCTGTGAATTTACTACGTACGAGAATACGACCAATTGTACGTTAGTAGATAATCTTCCGGACGTATTAACGGCTTCCGATAATCCGGTTAATTTACCTGATGCACTTCTGGCAAAATGGAAGAAGGAAGGACGCCTAAGCGCAGAGTTGGATGAATTACAGTTGTTTTTTGACCGTACCGGTCATCCAAGGGCACCAAGGTTTTATATCATGAAGTGGCTCACTGATTATATTCATGAGCTAGGCATAGATGGCTTTAGGGTTGACACCGTTAAACATGTAAACGAAAATGCTTGGGCAGAACTTTACAAGGAAGCTTCCTATGCTTTTGAAACTTGGAAGAAAAAGCATCCTAATAGTATTTTAGACGATAACCCTTTTTATATGGTCGGAGAGGTTTATAATTATGGTATCTCTGGAGGTAGGGAGTTCGATTTTGGTGATAAAAAAGTGGATTATTTTGATAATGGATTTCATAGCCTGATAAATTTTGAATTAAAAAATGACGCCAAAAACGATTATGAAACTATATTTTCAAAGTACAGCAAGCTTTTGCACACAAAACTGAAAGGGAAAAGTGTGGTTAATTATTTAACATCTCACGATGACGGACAACCTTTCGACCAAGAGCGAAAGGACCCAATCAGGGCAGCAAACGTTTTACTTCTTACGCCTGGCGCCTCACAAGTATAT
>JBARUM010000074.1:0-2228 GCA_049645725.1 Maribacter sp. | reverse complement strand
GTTACTCTTCTAATAGGATCTTCTAAACCTTGATAAGGCTCTGCATCCTTTTGAACCGCATCTAGTGGATGATGTATGGCATTATAAGACAGATAAAGAAAAAATGGTTTTTGGTTTTCCTTACTATCTTTCATAAAATCAACAGCTTTATCTGTAAACAAATCTGTAGTATAAAAATCCATTTCGGACTCATTGAGCATCTTCTCATTTAGACGAAGGTTGTCTTTATACCTTCTTTCCTCATCCATATCTTTTTTCAAAGGAAAGTAACTTCTGCTTCCAGATAGGAATCCGTAAAAGAAATCAAAACCACGGTCATTTGGATGATAGCCTTCCTCAAATCCCATATGCCATTTACCAATTATACCAGTCTGGTATCCTTGTTTTCTCATCGCATCGGCGATTGTAGTTTCATCTTTTGTTAAATTTTGATGATCGCTAGGATTCATAAAAAACCCGAAGCGTTGTTGGTAGCGCCCTGTTAAGATTCCTGCACGAGATGGCCCACAAACAGAAGCGCTTACATAACCATTGGTACAAAACACCCCAGAGGCTGCTAGCCTATCAATTTGAGGTGTTTTAAAATCTTCTGACCCCTGAAATCCATAATCATGGTATCCAGCATCGTCAGTAAGGATGAATAAGATATTAGGCTTCGTATTGCTTTGTTGTTGCGAAGAAGTATTTGAAACTTGACTGCGGCAAGAAAAATTCAGTACAATTAGTGTAACCAAACCAAATAGTCTTGTTTTTTTAAAGGGTATAAACATAAATTTTTAATTATCTATTTTTTTACTCGGTTTCAATACATAAATACGTGCATAATCAATTTCATATTGTCTTGGAAATTCAGTCTTTTCCAGTTTATCTAAATTTGGATGTGGTTTGCCTCCAACGGCAAGATTTATCCAATAATTACAAGTATTTCCTTTAAATGGATGTTCTCTTTTTGAAGTATCTGTATTTTTTGTATCTAATTCTATTCTAGACATAAAAACATCATCCAGATAAATAGTCAACCACTTTCCGTTTCCTATAAGTTTCCAAATATGGTATTTCTTTAGCCACTCTTTGTCTTTATAAAAACCTATAGCTTTTCCATTTATGATATTTTTTATGTCAGAGTTTAAAGCATTATCTTGTCTATTTCCTTTCCAAATAACATTTCTTTGTCCTTTATAAGCAAAATTAGCCATCATATATTCTGTATAATATTCCATAATGTCAATTTCACCACCATGAGGCCATCCACCAGAACCTGTAGTCCAAAACGCAGGCCAAACGCCGTAATCTTCATCACCTCCTGTTTTTAATGGAAGTTTAGCTCTCATAATCATCATAATAGAATCGTATTTTTGATGATACTCCTTTTTTGTTATAAAACTTGCAGAGGTATATTCAGCATATGCTCTATTTTTCTTCCAGTCGGCATTACCTACTTCGTAATCTGGATTTTCAAACTGTTCTTTTTTGGCAGAAATTATAAGTCGTCCTCCTGTGCAAATCCCATTTTCTGCCTGATACCATTGATGTTCATTATTTCTCCTAAAACCTTTCTCAGCATTCCAATACTCTTCTTTCATGGGTCCTTCGTGATTAAACTCATCGTTAAACACTAATTGATAACCATATAACTCTTTTGGTACTTCAGTTGAATCTGGTTCATATGGATTATTTACTACAGACTGCCCGTAAGACATCGTTACTAAATAAAAGGCGATTATACCTAAAATTAACCTCTTTCTTTTATGTATGTTTTTCATTTATTAGTCTTTAATTAATTTATTCTCCCGATTGTTATTTTTCCATTTGCAATACCTGTTTTTTATTGTAATTAGCTATAAATTTTTTGAAAATAATCATCAAATTATTTCAGATATTAATTGCTAGTAGAGTTTTATAAATTCTCTTCCTATTTTGTGTTTTTTTATTTTTTCAGACCACTCAGCTATTATTTTTTTGTGCTCCCTTTTCTCAGAAATGTTTACATTCTCGTCAGGATTTTTACTCAATTCGTATTACATGCGAGCTGTTTTATCTCCAGTATTATCATCAAACCATTCTTTGTAAGTATGTTACTTTGTCACTATGGTTTCTCCTGTTAGCCATCGACTGAAAATAGCTTCTTTCCAAGGTTGATTTTTAGGTTCTTCAAACAATTGATTTAAGCTTTTACCTTGTAAATGAAAAGGTTTCGGAAGACCTACCAAATTGCACATTGTCGGATA
>JBARUM010000073.1:0-1933 GCA_049645725.1 Maribacter sp. | reverse complement strand
GTCAAAGAATACTAGGGTTGTAGATATGTCGGTTATTAGAAAGAAGGCATATTTAGATGCATCTGTGATGATTAAAAATGATGAGGAAATACCTGTAAAAATGTTATTGGATACGGGTAGTAGCGATGCAGTATGGTTATTTGAAGATGAAAGAATTCAATTGCCCGAAAAGCATTATCAAGATTTTTTAGGAAAAGGTCTTGCTGGTGATATATTCGGGAAGCGAACAAAAATTAGCCATTTGAAGATTGCAGATTTTGTGCTGAGTGATGCAAAGGCAGCTTTTCCTAATATGGAGACGTTCACTACAATTTCAGATTTTGGAGGTAGAAACGGAAGCTTGGGCGGTGAGGTTATAAAACGTTTTAATATAGTATTCGATTATAGAAATGAAAAATTGATAATGACCAAAAATGCCAATTTCGGTAAACTATTTCAATATAATATTAGCGGAATTGATTTGCAACATGCAGGTATGCGTTATGTATCAGAACGAATAACAAATTCTAACGGAGTAGTAAATAGTGATGCCAAAACCTATGGCGATGTGCAAATTATACTTCAGGGCGCTACAAGATTAAGCTTGGTGCCAGAGATAATCGTTTCGGGAATACGTCAGGGGAGTCCGGCGCATTCGGCAGGCTTGCTCGAAGGTGATGTTATTTTGGCAGTGAACGGTAAACGAATCCACAGGTATAAATTACAAGAGATTATGCATATGCTAAATTTCAAAAAAGATAAACGAGTAAAGGTCTTGGTAGAGCGATACGATAATGATCTGCTTTTTAGTTTTGTTCTAAAACCTTTGTTTGATGAACAATAGCGCATAAAAAAAAGCCCAACTTCTCAGTTGGGCTTTTCGTTTTCTAAAAAGTTCTTTTACTTGGTACCAGTAGTAGCTTGAACTTCTCCTTTGATTTTTAAAACCTTGGTAGGAGTGTCAGCGTTAGATATTACCGTAATTGCTTTACGGATAGGTCCAACTCTATTGGTATCATATTTTACCTGAATCTCACCTGTTTTACCTGGTAAAATTGGGTCTTCTGGTTTTTTTGGAATGGTACAACCACAACTAGAACTTACTTTACTCACGATAAGTGGCGCAGTTCCTGTGTTTGTAAATTCAAAAACTCTTACTCCGTCAGATCCTTTAGCGATTTCGCCGTAATCAACAGTTTCAGATTTAAACTCTATTTTTGCAGCAGCATCTTGCGCTGTTAAGCTAAATCCTAGTAAGCCTACAAATAATACAAGTACTATTTTTTTCATCATTTCTAATTTTGGGTGGATGTCAAAATTAAATCTTTTCAGATCAACCTCAAAATCCTTTTGTTATACTCTAACGTTACTTATTTTTGTTTCGTATTTATCTTTGGGTAAAATTTAGCTGAAATGACCGTTAGAATGTCAATTCGGCTTTATTTTTAATAACTCATTTTATTATTATTCAAAAACTGTTCCAAAAATGGAAATTCCTTCAAAATATAATCCGCAGTCCACAGAATCTCATTGGTATGATTACTGGATGAAAAACGGTTACTTTCATTCTGTACCAGATGACAGAGAACCTTATAGTATTGTAATACCACCGCCAAATGTAACGGGCATATTGCACATGGGGCACATGCTGAACAATACCATACAAGATGTATTGATCCGAAGAGCCCGTCTTTTAGGTAAAAATGCATGTTGGGTACCTGGTACAGACCATGCCTCAATTGCTACAGAAGCGAAAGTTGTAGCTAAATTAAAAGAACAAGGTATCAATAAAAACGATCTTACAAGAGATGAGTTTTTAAAGCATGCTTGGGATTGGACAAATGAATACGGTGGAATCATTCTCGAGCAGCTGAAAAAATTGGGATGTTCTTGCGATTGGGACCGTACCGCGTTCACTATGGATCAAGAACGCTATGATAGCGTTATCAAGGTT
>JBARUM010000072.1:0-1845 GCA_049645725.1 Maribacter sp. | reverse complement strand
ATAATATAGTTGGTTCCTTTTTTACTCGTATCCTTTTGGATGGTACCTTTTAATTGCCTAGTGAGATTGTAGATGAGCTTTAGACCTAAGGATTTGGTGTTTTTATAGGTAATCGTATCTGGATAACCAACGCCATTATCACCAATATTTAATGTGTATTGTTTGTCTATTTCTTTTTTAAGTGCAATATATATTTCTCCCTCTTCCTCATCTTCAAAACCGTATTTTAAGGCATTAGTTACAGCCTCATTAATAAGCAGTCCCAAAGGAATAGCGGTATCTATTCCTAGTTTAATTTCCGGAATATCAATCTTTAAATTAACCTTGCTATCTAACCCTTTGATAGAACGGATGAGGTATTCACTTAGTTCCTGAACATAGGATTTATACTCAATATGAGCGATATCTTTTCTCATATACAGCATTTCATGTACCATAGCCATGGAAATAACTCTGTTTTGAGTGCTTTTCAGTAATGTTTTCATTCTTGCCTCTTGCACATTTCTAGATTGAAGACTTAATAAACTTGAGACCGTCTGAAGGTTATTCTTTACCCTATGATGCACTTCTTTTAGCAAGGTTTCTTTTTCTTCCATCTGCAGCATCAATGCCTTCTTTGATTTATATAGGTCGTTGTGCGTTTTCAACAAAGTTTTTCCAAAAATATTCCCCAAAAGATATACTGAAAAAAGGATGGAGAAGAGGTTGAATAAATTTTGGGACGGTGCTGGAATCACATTTTCGGTAAAGGCAAAATCGGGAAGACTTTGGGAGAATATTAAAATGACCAAAAAGAATATAAGGTTTAAATAAATCTGACCATACTTTTTTGTTGTAACATATCCCGCAAAAACAATTAGGGCTAAGGTAAAGATGAACGGACTACTAATTCCACCGCTGTATAGTGTAATTATCAAGGCACTGATAAGTGCCATTACAGAGGAAATATTATAGGTGGATATAAGGCTATTGTGTTTTTTGAAAATAACCGTGTTCAAAAGGTTCAATATACCAAAGATGACGAAAACATAAGGAATGATTTCAATGATTTTCAATACAAAGAAACAAGCAAGTCCAAATACTATGGCAAGAATACTTGCAACATAGTTCACCTTTAATATCAGCTTGATCCTGTCCTTAAGTCGTTCTTGGTCGATATTAAAATCGTTCATAAAATCAGATTAGTTACTAGGTTTAAGGAACATTTTGTTTTGTAAAGCTAATTATGTTTTAAACATAAATCCAAGATTTTTTTCATATATCCTTCTAGAAGGTAAGGAGATAGAACTATTAGTCTCTTTTAATTTTTGGTTTAAGGTCTGTTAGGTCTGCAATTTTAATTGCTTTACCGGTTTCTATACTTCTTCTGGCACCTATTCCAATTAAAATAGACATTGCACCATCTCGCACTCCAGCAGTTCTTCCAAATTCGTCCGGAATTTCAGGATTTACAAAAATCTTATCATGTAATCTTTTATCGCCACCACCATGACCACTTTTCTCCATTTTAACGTTAACGATTTCATGTTCTTTCCAAAGTTTATGCAGTATTATGGGTTCAATATAAGTTTCTTCTTCATTATTTTGATCCATTTCTTTGGCATGTTTCTCGGCTTCATCAATAGTTTCGGTTTTATGATAGGGAATATCTTGCCAGGCTTCAATTCTTCCCTCAGTACCATTGAACGCTACACGCCATCCTTCAAAGGGCGAGTAGGTGGTAAGAGAGTAATTTAGAACCGTATTATTCGTGTATTTTACCTGTGCAGACATTTTATCGTAAATGTCTATATTGTTCCGGAATAGGCAATTATCACGAATATACCCGTCCTCATGTTCATGGTC
>JBARUM010000071.1:0-10249 GCA_049645725.1 Maribacter sp. | reverse complement strand
ATATAACATTGGCGGGTTTAATGAATGGCAAAATATAGATTTGGTAAAACTACTTTGTAATATTATGGATAAAAAATTAAAAAGACCATTAGGCTACTCTGAAGAATTGATTGCTTATGTCAAAGACAGGCCAGGACATGATTTCAGGTATGCGATTGATGCCTCTAAAATAAAAAAGGAATTAGGTTGGAAACCTTCAGTAACTTTTGAAGAAGGGTTGGAAAAAACAGTAGATTGGTGTTTAAAAAACAAGGAATGGTTAGAAAATGTCACATCAGGGGACTATTTGAATTATTATAAAAGACAATACCACTAAAGAATTTATATGAAAGGAATAATATTAGCCGGCGGTGCTGGAACAAGATTACATCCTTTAACCTTGGCTGTATCCAAGCAATTATTGCCTATCCATGACAAGCCCTTAATTTACTATCCGTTATCCATGCTAATGCTGTCAGGCATCAGGGACATTTTAATTATATCTACGCCTCATGATCTCCCAAATTTCAATAAACTTTTTGGTAATGGATCTCAATTAGGCATCAATATTTCTTACGCTGAACAACCATCTCCAGATGGGTTGGCACAGGCTTTTATTATTGGGGAGAATTTTATTGGAAACGATGATGTGTGCTTGGTATTGGGCGATAATATATTTTATGGTGCTGGATTACAAAAAATGTTAGCAGATTCGTTAAATACGGTAAAAGAGAGTCAAAAAGCTGTAATATTCGGATATTATGTTGAGGATCCGGAGAGGTATGGCGTAGCTGAATTTGACATAAATAACAAAGTTATTAGTTTGGAGGAAAAGCCAGTAAAACCAAAATCAAATTATGCTGTTATAGGATTATATTATTATCCTAATTCAGTCATAGAAATAGCAAAAAAAACTAAACCATCAAAAAGGGGTGAACTAGAAATTACATCTATTAACCAATATTACCTAAATAGTAATGATTTGAAAATGCAAGTTATGAGTAGGGGTTACGCTTGGCTTGATACTGGAACCCATGAATCTCTTACGGAGGCTACTGAATTTGTTAAAGTAGTAGAAAAACGCACAGGTTTAAAAATAGCATGTATAGAAGAAATCTCTTTAAGAATGGGTTACATAAATAAAGAGCAATTAGTTAAGCTTATAGACAAACAATCAAAAAGTGATTATGGTAAATATTTAAAGAAACTTCTAAAGTAATGAATAATATCACACTTTACTTAATGTCAAAAAAAGGTTACGAAGTTCTCAATTCGATTATTGAAAATAACCTTCATAACTTTATACATATGGTGGTGTTTGCCAATGACAAAAATGTAATAAAGGATTATGCGGCAGAAATTGAGCTGCTTTGCAGTACAAAAAAGATAAAATGTTACAATAGACGAAAATGCCCAAATAACTATGCGGATTTCGCCATTTTAATATCTTGGAGGTGGTTAATACCTGTTGGTCAAAGTCAAAAAATAATTGTGTTACATGATTCTCTTTTACCTAAATATAGAGGATTTGCACCCTTAGTAAATGCATTGATTAATAAAGAAAAAAAAATAGGTGTCACTGCGTTGTTTGCTTCCAAGGAATATGATAAGGGAGATGTCATAATGCAAGAATATATAAATATCAATTATCCGATTAAAATTGAACATGCTATAGAGATGATAACCAAGTGCTATAAAAACATAGTTTTAGACCTGCTAAATAAAGTCAAGCTCAATATAAATATTCGAGGTACTATTCAATCGGAATACGATGCAACTTATAGTTTATGGCGAGATGAAAAAGACTATGAAATAGATTGGAACACCACCTCATCATATTTAGAACGTTTTATTAATGCAACTGGTTATCCATATAAAGGGGCTTCCAGTAATTTGGACGGCAGAAAAATTAGAATATTTGACGTTGAGGCCAAGGAAGACGTAAATATTGAGAACAGAACTCCAGGAAAAGTAATTTTTATGGTAGAAGAAAAACCTGTGGTTGTTTGTGGTAAAGGATTATTAAAGATTGAAAATGCTATATATGATGATTCTGGAGAAAGTATTTTTCCCGTCAATAAATTTAGACTAAGACTCGGTAAATGATTCCATTCAACAAACCATTTTTAGTTGGCAGTGAAACTAAATATATTGAACAAGCGGTAAATTCTGGGAAAATTTCAGGGAATGGTGGTTTTACAAAGAAATGCCAAGAATTTTTTGAAACAGAATATAAATTTAAAAAGGCACTGTTAACCACTTCTTGTACAGATGCTTTGGAAATGGCAGCTATATTATTGAACATCCAATCTGGGGATGAAGTAATAGTCCCCTCCTATACATTTGTCTCCTCAGCACTTGCCTTTGTAAGGCAAGGTGCCAAAATTGTCTTTGCCGACAGCAATGAAGAGCATCCCGGAATAGATGAAAAATCTGTTGAAAACCTTATTACGGACAAAACAATAGCAATTGTTATTGTTCATTATGCCGGGGTATCTTGTGATATGGATATCATAATGGACGTAGCCTCAAGAAAGAATATTTATGTAGTTGAGGATGCTGCACAAGCCATTGACTCATATTTTAATGGCAAACCACTAGGCAGTATAGGCGACTTGGGTGCTTTTTCGTTTCACGAAACTAAAAATATCATAGCCGGGGAAGGCGGGTTATTATCAATTAATAACATCAAATTCATAGACAGAGCTGAAGTTATTTGGGAAAAGGGAACAAATAGATCAGCATTTTTTAAAGGAGAAGTGGACAAATATGGATGGGTAGATACTGGATCATCATTTTTACCATCCGAACTAATCGCTGCGTTTTTATATGCACAATTAGAAAAAATTAATTTAATTCAAGATAAGCGCAAGGAATTATGGAATGTTTACAATATAGGACTAGAACCTGTCTTTAGAAATGGAAATTTAAAAAGGCCATTTTTACCTGGTTTTGCTACAAACAATGCACATATGTATTATGTTCTAGCAAATTCACCAAAAGAAAGAGAGTTATTAATAGCATTTTTAAAGAAGAACAATGTTCATGCTGTTTTTCATTATATCTCATTACATAAAAGTAGTTTTTATCTTGAAACGCTTAAGGGTAATAAAAAATTGGATCTACCGCAAGCAGATAAGTATACCAGTCGTTTAATTCGCTTACCCTTGTTTTTTGAACTTAAAATAGTTGAAGTAGAAAAGATTATAAGCTTAATCATAGACTTTTTTGATGCACGAAACTAAGAAGCTTATCCATATCTCTGATGACGAAAAATTTGTAGATAATGCTCGTTGGCAATTTGAGAAAATATATCCGGGACAAAATAAGTTCTACATTTTGGTCGACAACATTGACGTTCCTCTTAAGTATTCAAAAAAAAACAAATCAAATGTAGTTGTAAAAAAAGAAAGCTATAAAAGTATAGTTGAAAAATTGAATGATGATGCGGTCGTTTTTATTCATAACCTCGATGAGTTTAAATCTCGTATTGTTTTGGAATCATCTGAAAAAATAAAATTCATTTGGCTCTTTTTTGGAGTAGAATATTTTAGTTTTTTTAATTCGGACCATTTATATGGCCCTATATCCAAGAAATATAAAAATCAATGGCTAAAAGAATTTTTAAAAAAGCGAATAGGACCTTTTTTGTTGCCTCTTAATTATTTAACAAAAGGAAAAAAGCATCCAAAAATCTTAATAAGAAGAGCAGCTAAAAAAATATATTATTTTGGAATAGTTCATGAAGAGGATTATAGAATCGTAAAAAGTAGATTAAACCCTAAGTTAAAACATTTCAAGTTCTGTTATTATCCGTTGGAATTCCTTATAAACAACCTTGTGGAATATTCATTCGAAAAAAACAATATATTGCTAGGCAACTCCAGTTTTCTTTCAAACAATCACTTTGAAGCCTTAGAGATTTTGTCAAAATTAAATATAGAAAATATGAGTATAATAACCCCCCTTAGCTATGGAGACCCGGAATATTCAAACGAAGTTATCAAAGCAGGAAAAAATAAATTCGGAGATTCATTTAGACCATTAGTTGACTTCATGTCCCTAAAAGAATATAACAATATTCTCAAGACTTGTAGTATTGCTATCCTTAACAGCTATAGACAACAGGCTATAGGCAATATAATAACGTTGTTGTGGATGGGAGCGAAGGTATATTTAGATGAAAGAAATACATTCTACCAATATTTAAAACGTAAAGAGCTCCATGTTTTTTCTGTCAACAAAGATTTAAACGAAAGAAACCCTTTGGCACTAAAACCTTTGAGTAAAATAGAAACTGAAGACAATCGTAAAATTCTCATGGAAGAACTTAGTTCTGAAGTTTTATTAAATGAATTGCATAACCAAATTGAATCAATTTATTGTGAGGGCTCATTTTAGGTTATGGAAATAAAAGGAGAGGGCAAAAGAGGATATAAGTGGGCATCAATTAATACTCTAGTTCTTACAATTACCGCCATAATAAAAATTTCTGTTTTAACAAGATTTTTAAACAAAGAAGATTTTGGATTAATAGCATTAGTTGCTTTTTTTCTTGGATTCATGAATTTGTTCAATGACATGGGCCTGACCACTGCAATTTTACACAAAATTCGAATAAGCAGAAAGGAATATGCCAGTCTTTACTGGCTAAACTTGGCTGTGAGTATATTCCTTTATCTTATTTTAACTTCTACGTCTGTAATGATTTCCGAATTTTATGATGAAAAGTTACTTAAAACTCTAATTCCATTGATGGGCGTTAGTATTTTGTTTTCAGGAATTGGACGACAATTTAGGACAATATTTCAAAAGGAATTAAAATTCAAAACTATTGCAATAGTAGAAATTATTGCAGCGGTTTTTTCATTATTGACAGCAACGTTAATGGCAATTTCTGGTTATGGGGTTTATTCTCTTGTATTTTCTGCATTGCTTCAACATCTTATATCTAATGGTTTTTTTTTAATTTTTGGACTATCCCAAAAAGGCTTATTGTTTCATTTTCAATTTAAAGAAACCAAACCTTTTTTAAAGATTGGGAGCTATCAAGTGGGCAGTCAAATAATTAATTATTTTAATAAGGATTTAGATATTATTATTGTAGGAAAAATTTTCTCACCAGAAATTTTAGGGGGGTATAGTTTAGCAAAACAATTAGTGTCTAGACCAGCTCAAGTATTAAACCAGATAATTTCAAATGTAGCATCACCAACTTTGGCAAGGGTCCAATTGGACTTAATCAAGCTTAAAAACAGCTTTAAAGATATTTTCAATGGCTTTTTTTATATTACACTAATATCATATCTGGGTCTATTAATCTTTGCCCCATTAATCGTTCATATATTTTATGGAGATGGTTTTGAAGATATAATACTAATAGTTCGAATATTAAGTATTTATATGTTAATACGTTCCATAGGATCTCCTATAGGAAGTTTAATTATTGCAAAAGGCAAAACTGATTTGGAGTTCAAATGGAATGCACTTACGTTGGTAGTATTGCCATTTTTTGTAATTATTGGAACTCAATATAGTATAGAATGGGTAGCAATAGCTATGACAATTGGTATATTTCTACTTTTTGTGCCTGGATGGTGGTTTATGATGAGAATAATTTTGGGGATATCTTTAGTTGATTTTTTAGAAATGTATAGTTTCAGAATATTTTATAGAAATGCATTGAATTTCATTAAAAAAAAATAGACTAAACAAGTATTTTTGTATAAAGTTTATTCTAATTTTTCCCCTCTTAATGCTTAAAAAGTGGTTTTTAATTCCTTGATTTAGTTATGTTAAAAAGTCTAAAATACATTCATCATATTGACTTTTTAAGAGCGATTGCGGTAATCCTGGTAATTCTCTTTCACTTAGATATACAATTTTTTAAAGGAGGCTTCATTGGTGTTGATGTTTTTTTCGTTATCAGCGGTTTTTTAATCAGCAGAAATATTAAGCATGAACTTCAAACATCCGGGAGCTTTGATTTCAAGAATTTTTATATTGGAAGGGTCAGAAGATTATTGCCAACACTATTTTTGGTCATTTTTCTAACTTTTATATTTGGTTTTCTTTTATTTCCGCCTTCTTTGTTCAGCGGCTTTGTTAAGTCGATGTTTTTTTCGTCGTTTGCTACATCGAATTTTTACTTTTTAAGCGAAACCAGTTACTTTGATGTCACCGCAAGTCTAAAACCATTATTACATACTTGGTCTCTTGGTATCGAAGAACAATTTTATTTGATTTACCCCATGGCATTTATCCTATTATTGCGGGTTTTTAGGAAAAATTGGGCAATGTCAACCGTTTTGATTCTTTTTATCATAGGCGGACTATTTTTGAATATCAGTGTGTCCAGAGGGTTTTTAAATGAAATTTTAATTGCAAGCTTTATTTCCGGAAAGCAATTTTCTGAAAATATTTCGTCCATCCAATTCTTTTTATTGCCTTTTAGGGCCTTTGAATTTCTTTTAGGCGCCTTGATTATTTTCCTTCCATCTTTTGGAAATAAATTACCTGTACTTAAAACAGTGTTGAACCTTTTGGGACTTTTGCTAATTTTCCTTTCTGCAATTTTATTCGGAAAAGGCACATTCTATATGAGTACATTGAATATAATACCATGTATTGGCGCAAGCTTGTTCATCGCCAATGCCCCTAATTTAAAGTTGGCTCAGATTTATCAACTGGCGCTATTTAAAATGCTGGGTAAAATAAGTTATACCCTTTATCTATTTCATTGGCCCATTATAGTATATTATAATTTTCTCAATGGTGACAGAATAAATGTTTTAGAGAATATGGTGTTATTGGTAGTTATGGTCATAATATCCTATTTAGTGTATTTTACATATGAAAACCCCTTGCGTATGAGAAATTCTAAATCACAAGTAATTTCAAATAACGGGCTTATCGGTGTACTACTTCTTTGTTTGATTATTATATCGAATATTAAGGTAGATGTTGCCAATAATAATGGATGGTTATGGAGAGTAGGCAAAAAAACTTTAAACAACTTAAAAGCCTTGGAAAACCCCGTAGAATACAATACGAAAAACTGGGGTGCTGCAGGCTACAGGGATTATGGCCTTTTAAACGCAGGTTCGTCACCTAGGCCCGATATGATATGGCTGGGCGACAGTCATGCAGGGCACTATAGCTATGGTCTTGACTCGGTAATGTCCAAAAAAAACAAGAAAAGTATTTTCATGAGTTATGGTATTTCAACCTTACACTTACCCGAAATCTATCACAAGAAAATAGACTCCAATCTTACGAATAGCCATTTGAATAAAGTGCTGGACCTAATCAAAATAAACCCGCAGGCACTTATTGTTCTAAGTCATTTTTGGAATGCCGAAATGTCTATGGCCAAAGTCAAGAACGAAGAAACAAACACTGTAGAAGATTTGACTTTGGACGCACTCGGATATAGGAAAGTAGCAAATAAAATCTTAGAATTCAGTCAAATGATAGGTGATAGACAGATACTAGTGGTCGGCGAATCTCCATTCAAAAACAAAAATGATCTTAGTTATATAGATAACCTTTTAATTCCTAAATATATATCAGGATTATCACCGCCATCAAGTTTTGAACCTTCTGGTCTCGTTTTTGACATCAATTTATTTTTCAAATCTTTTTTCGCAGACCATGAGAATATTCAGTTTATAGATCCTACCCAACCATTGTGTTCCGATGGCCGTTGCTTGGAACAGGAGAATGGCAACATTTATTTTTCCGACAAAGACCACTTGTCAAAATCAGGATCTCTTAAAGTTGTTGAAAGTTTTGAAAGTACTTTCCTGAAAACCATAAATGAAGCCAAAGAAAATAATACTGTAAAAGGAGAGTTCTCTACAAGTCTGGTAGAAATCGGTGAAGCACTAGGCCATACATCCGACAAAATAGTATTTGAAGGCTGGTACAATGCCGAACCTCAACATAGGTGGAGTTCAGGGCAAACCGCTACAGTTATATTTCATATAGATACAGCTAAACCAATCAAAGGTGAATTTCGTTTCGATGCAGGTATTTGGGAAAACCAGCATGTTTCGTTTTATTTGAACGATGTGGAAATTGATCAAAAGGACCTGACCGGTTGGAACAAAACATTCAGCGTGTTTTTTGATCCTAAGGTTCTAAATAAAGAAGAAAATAAACTTAAACTTGTGTTTTCAAATGCACAGATGCCAAATCAGAACGATGAAAGAATAATCGCTTTTGCATTTCGAAGCATGCGCATAGAATAGCTGAAGTTTTCCTAATTTTTATTTGAAATGTCTTCGCGGCATCAGTAGTAAATACTTGAATTCAATGAAGAAATCTATTTTTTTTATTATGCCGAACTTGGGCGGGGGTGGAGGTGAAAGAATTATTTCTATACTATTGAATAATTTAGATAGAACTTTATACCGGCCAGAACTAGTATTATTAAAAAAGAGTGATAAAAATTCTTACCTACAACATTTAAAAAAAGACGTCACTATACATTATTTAAATGTCAAGACCAGAATAATGTTTTCTTTTCCTTTAGTAATCTATCGGCTGCGTAAACTTGTAGAGATGCATTCACCCGACATACTGTTTTTTGGCTCTGGACAAATAAACGCTTTGCTTTCCCCTTTTCTTTTTTTATTTCCAAATAATATTAGAATGGTGGCACGGGAGTCTAATTTACCGAGTATTTTTGAAAAATACTGGCTGATAAAGTTATTTTACAGATATTCTTATTCTAATTACGATGTTATTATTGTTCAATCAAATGATATGCGGCAAGATTTGAACCAACATTTCAAAATAGCCCTAAGCAAACTGGTCAAGATTAACAACCCTGTCGATCATGCCTTCATTTCAGAACAATTGAAACAAGGCACTGCAACCCCTATTTCTAAAAGTAATATTCGCCTTTTGGCAGTCGGTAGACTTACACCACAAAAAGGGTTTGATAAGTTGATCATGGCGTTGGCGAAACTAAAGGAAGTGCCATTTAATCTATATATCTTAGGTGAAGGCGAAGATAGGGGTACACTAGAAAAACTATGTAAGGAGAACCAAGTGCAAAATAAGGTACATTTTTTAGGGAATGTTTATAATCCATTTATCTATATGAGAGATGTTGACGGTTTGATATTAAGTTCTAGATATGAAGGTTTTCCAAACGTGGTTCTTGAATCAATAGCTTGTGGCACGCCCGTTTTGGCAAATAATTGCCCGGGAGGAATTGATGAAATTGTACTACCCTCTTTCAATGGAGAAATATTTTCTTTTGAAAAGAATGATTTTAATGAAAAATTCCACCTTTTTATTACAACTGAATATAACAGAAACGAAATAGAACAGTATTCTATAAGTAAATTTTCAATAAGGAAAAAAATAGTGGAATTTCAATCCATTTTATAATACCAGAAAGATTGAAATTAAAAACAGAACATATTTTTAAGTTGTTTCTATTGTTTTTACCATTCACACAGGCACTAACGCTCAATGTGTTTTTTCCGCTAAAGATTTCTGAGGTGATGCTGGTATTGTTGATTTTTACGTTGCTCAACAGAAGATTTAAACGTCAATTTATCAAAGAATTAGGTCGAATAAGAATTTTATTCTTTTTCATGGCATTGGTAACGATTTCATTTTTGGCGAATATATTTTGGCACTATCCATATCCCTTAAAAAATGTAGATGTGAGGGTGGGTCCCGAAATAGATAGTTTTCTCAGATTGGGGTATATTTATCTCAATATCTTAGGACTTATCATTGGCCTATACTATTTAAGTAAAAATCTTCAGTTACTGAGATACTGGCTGTATGGGGCCATTGTAGCGGCACTATACTCTTGGCACCTTGTTGTTTCTACGGCCATTGGCATACCATATCTTAAGTTATACGGTATGGAAGATTATCCTCAAGCCATTATGGGCATAGTAAGATCTGGAACTTTTAAGGAAGGAAATTTTTTTGGGCTGTATTTGATCTTATCTGGATCCATTGCGTTTTATTTAAACAGAACTAAAACTGCTTGGTTTTTGTTTTTATCAGTCTTGACCACTTTTTCTACAATAAGCATTATTAGTGCAGTGGTGTTCACATTAATTTACTTAAAGAATGTTCTATTAAGGCCCGCTAGCCTTAGAATTTTTGTTGTCAGTCTGCCTTTTGTAATTATTGCAAGTATTCTATTTGTGAACAGCCAATTCTATGAAAAGTATATTGAACAAAAATTGTTTACCCCTATGGCAACGTTAACTCCTGCCAATCTTTCCAAAGTTGA
>JBARUM010000070.1:0-3406 GCA_049645725.1 Maribacter sp. | reverse complement strand
TTTTGAAAGTATCTATTCACACGTAGGAGATCAGGTGGTAAATGCCGTAGTGCCGGAACAGTTGGCCAATCCAAATTTAAAATGGGAGACATCTTTTCAAACGAACATAGGTTTGGACCTTGGCCTTATCAATGATAGAATAGGTCTTACCTTGGATTATTACAATATAGACACCAAAGACTTAATTTTAGGCGACTCATCCGCCCCAGAATATATAGGCTTCGCTAATTTAACTTCACTTCGTAATATTGGAGAGATCAATAACAAAGGTTTTGAAATAACTTTGAACACAAAGAACATTGTCACTGAAGATTTTTCGTGGTCCACGGATTTCAACTGGTCGCGGAACAGAAATGAGGTTGTGGCTTTAGTAGATGGACAAGATATTTTCCTAGATTCTTCCCCTGGTTCCTTTTTGCAGGATGAAACCCATATTCTAAGGGAAGGAGAACCCGTAGGAGTATTTTGGGGTTTTGAATACAGAGGCGTAAATCAAGGAACTCCAGATGCAGGTACTGCAGGTTATCCTGGAACTGGCGCAGGGGATGAGCTGTTCACCGATTTAAACGATGATGGTGTTATTAATGGGGATGACCGTCAAATCATTGGTGACCCTAATCCTGATTGGATTGCAGGTTTAAACAATAACTTTAGGTATAAGAATTTTGATATGAATGTGTTCTTCCAAGCATCCGTAGGTGGCGATATCTTTAGTTATACTTTTTTAGAGTTGGCATCTGGCGAGTCTAATGCGACTACAGAAGTATTGAACGCCTGGACACCCGCAAACACCAATACGGATATTCCTTCTGCAGCGGTTCGTGAGAAGCGTATCACCGATAGGTTTGTTTATGACGGTGGTTATGTACGTTTAAAGAACCTTTCTTTGGGTTATAACTTACCTCTTGACATTGTCAACAAAATAGGTTTTAATGGTATACGGCTTAGTTTAAGTGGTCAAAATTTATTAACCTTTACAGATTTTCCGGGGACAGATCCAGAAGCAAGTTATGCCAGTAATGGTGCTCAGAATAGCAATACCAACAGAGGTTTTGATTATGGTAGCTATCCAAACATTAGATCTTACACAATATCAGTTAATTTAAAATTCTAAAAGAAAAACTATGAAAAATATAAAATATTTAGGACTATTCTTGGCACTCATTTTTATGGGATGTTCAGATTTGGAAGAAGTTCCCGTAGGAAGGCTATCACCAGACGGTCTGGTGAACTCCCCGCAAGATGTCCAAACCCTAATTAACGGAGCAATTGGGAATATGGCTACCGAGGCCTATTGGGGGAGAAAATTATCACTACCCATCATGTTACGGAGTGATATGGTTTCCATAGGTGACAGAGGTACACCCGGTCGAAGACAAGAAGTAGATAATTTTTCGATGGGTCCGGACAACGGGATGGTAACGGCATTGTGGCCAAGAGCATACCAAGTGATAGCCGGTACCAACGAGGCACTTGCCGCTGCAGCTACACTTGATGCGTCACCAGAACAAATAGACCCAATAACAGGTCAAGCCCATTTCTTTAGGGCCTATACCTATTATCATTTGGTACGGCTATTTGGTGCTATCCCCTATTTGGACGCGCCCGTAAATAATATTGATGAAGCAAAGCAATTGCCTAAATCATCTGTGGATGAAGTATACAACAATATTATAAATGATTTAGAACAGGCCAAATTAACTTTGCCAAATACACAGCCATTTTCTGCTTTGCCGACCAAGGCAACGGCAGCAGGTTTTCTAGCCTCGGTTCACCTAACTTTAGGTAATTACCAAAATGCATATGATGAGGCTAAATTTGTAATTGATAACGAGGGATCTTTTGGTTTGGCCCTAGCGGCAGATTTTCAGGATCTTTTTAATTTCAGTACGCAATCTAGTACAAACGAGTTCTTACTTACTTTAGATTTCAATGGTTTCAGTGACGGTGATACGGGTAGGGACTATACACCGGCATTAACCGGAATACGTGCTAATGAAAGAGGTAATATTGGAGGGGGATGGTCTGTTGGTGTTCCCACCATAGAAGTTTTCAATAGATGGGACGGTCGAGATTACAGAAAGGCAGTTAGTTTGGACACTACAGGAATTTTTGGCGGTGAAGAATTAAGATTTGATCGGTTTCCCGAGTTTGATTCCAGGAACATTCAAAGCGCATATATTGCAAAATATACCAGGGCCATTGGACCAACGGGTACAGGTAACGGACGTGCCTCTAGTCTTAATTATGGATTAATGCGTTATGCCGAGGTATTGCTTATTGCAGCAGAAGCTTTGAACGAGATAAGTCCTGGTTCTGGTGAAGCAGCTGGTTATGTGAATAGAATAAGGGCAAGAGCTAGAGCCGGTAATGGTTCTGATTTTCCAGCAGATGTAGTAGGTGGCTTATCGCAAGCTGACTTTAGGGACTTGGTGTTGGAGGAGCGAAAGTGGGAGCTTGCGTTTGAGTTTAAAAGATGGTACGATATCAAAAGAAGGCAATTGGGCCCTGAAGTTTTCGGTCCGGGAGGATTGGAGCCACAGCCAAATTTTGATCCAAATAGGGATTATCTATTTCCCTTGCCTTTTGATGAGCTGGACAGAAACCCGAATTTAGCACCGAACAATCCGGGATACTAAACACAATCAACACTCCTTCAAGTTCTTTTTGAATAGTTAAAATAGATTCTTGAAGGAGTTTCCAAAACGATTTAAAATGAATAGAGTTAGCTACTTTGTCCTAGCTATTGCTTTTGTGGTGCTTTTTGTAGCCTGCAAAACCGATAGTAAAGACAAAAACATGGTCGCATCCATATCCATAGACTCGTTGCTACAGGTACGCTATCAAAACTTATTGGAATATCCTGTTGATTCCATGGGCTTTCCTAGAAGCTATACCCCAGCGACAAAAAAAATCCACAAGGTACCTTCCAAAGATTGGACCAGTGGATTCTTTCCTGGAAACCTATGGCACTTGTACCAACTTACCGGCAATATTGAATTTAAGGAAAAAGCCAAGGAATGGACCACCCATATGGAGCGGGAAAAGCACAATGGCGTTACTCACGATATGGGCTTCAAGGTATTCTGCAGTTTTGGTCAAGGACTAAAAGAGTATGAAAACCAACACTATAAAGATGTTATCCTAACAAGTGCAAAGACCTTGAGCACGCGTTTCAATGAAAATGTAGGAAGTCTTCGTTCTTGGGACTTTAACAAAGATGTTTGGGAATTTCCCGTAATTGTTGACAATATGATGAATTTGGAGCTGCTATTTGAAGCTACAAAAATCTCAGGAGATAGTACCTATCATAATATAGCTGTGTCACATGCTAACACCACCTTGAAAAATCATTTTAGAGAGGATAATAGTAGCTACCATGTTGTAGTATATGATACTATTACTG